>JAPLCR010000485.1:0-2384 GCA_026392135.1 Armatimonadota bacterium | reverse complement strand
TCTACGGCACAGAAGGCTCCATGATGGTTCCTGACCCGAACGGCTTTGGCGGAACCGTCTCTGTAAGGCGCATGGGAGCCTCTGAGTGGACGAACATTCCTCTCTCGCACGGCTTTGCGGAGAACAGCCGAGGTATTGGTGTTGCTGACATCGCCTACGCTATTCAGTCGGGCAGACCTCACCGCTGCAGCGGGGAGTTAGCGTATCATGTTTTGGAAGCGATGCACGCCTTCCACATCTCTTCGGATACGCGAAGCCTCTACGAAATGGAGAGTACGTGCGTGCGTCCTACCGCGCTTCCGATGGGACTTCCGAAAGACGCACTGGATGCCTAAACGTCCGACGCAGGGTGGGTTACTTCTTCTCACCCTGCTCCAACAGTTTCCTGCTACGGTTTTTCTGTATGGGGAGCCGTTCTTCGCAAGGGAGCGGTTTCAGTGGAGTACAGGCAAGATAGGGCTGTCACAAGCGATGGTCGGGCTTGCGATAGCTGTCTCGTCCTACATTGGCGGCAAATTAGCCCACAAACAGAACCCGCGTGCTGGAGTTGCGTTGGGGATACTTTTCTCAATAGCGTTCTCGCTGTTGGGGTGGGCATTAGGGGGAACGGAGCCGCTATTTGTTCTGACTTTTGTGGGGTTCGCCTTCTTTTCGGCGTTAGTATGGCCCGGGATAGAGGTCGCGCTTGTTGAGGGACAGCCCATTGGGCGGGTCGCGCATAGAATCTCCTACTATAACCTAACATGGTCGTTTGGCTCTGCACTCTCCTTTCTCCTCTCTACGCGCCTTATGGTGTGGTTGGGCTTGAAGGCACTCCTCCTACTCCCTGCTATCCTTTACTCGATAAATCTGATACTATTACGCTGGCTGTTTCCCAGACATATCGCCCCTGAAACCGATACCGCTGAGACTGTCGATGAGCTGACGGAGGAGGCGCGTATTGAAGAAGAGCGCAATAAGCGCTCACCAGAGGAGCGGCGGGGGTTTCGGATATTAGGTTGGATAGCGAACCCCTTCGGAGTTATCGCATTGAACGTATTTATATCCTCTAGCCCTGCGATACAGACACGTCTACATATCCCGTTTGCAGAGGCGAGTATGTGGTGTAGCCTCTGGCTCTTTTTCCGCACTCTCTCTTTTGAGCTAGTACGCCGGTGGACGTGGTGGCACTACCGCTGGGGCTTCCTAGTAGGTGTGTTCTTTGTGATGATGGTCAGTTTTGGCGCGACGACTCTTGCGCCCAACCTCGCGGTATTGGTCACTGCTCAGGCGGTTTTTGGTCTCTGTTTGGGGCTGCTTTATCAGTCGTCGCTCTTCTACTCGCTGGCGGATAGCGAAGCGGCAGGAGAGCATGGGGGAATGCACGAGTGTGTTATCGGGTTGGGGAATATGTCAGGGAATCTGGTTTTATACCTGAGTTCTCTCTGGTTCGCGCAGTCGATACATCTACCAATTTTTTGTGTATTGGGAGTAATGACAGTAGGATGGTGGACACTTTTGCGACTTGGACTTAGAATCCGTGCGCTGCGCGTTTCTTCTGCCTGATAGCTGAGTATGTGATATAATATCCGTATAACTACGAGACTCTTTTACTCGTACGATACCTATTTTAGGAGCAGCCCTCACTTGCAACGTTTCCTCACCCCCGCGCAACGCGTTTCTCATGCTCTTCGACGGGCAGAGACCCAGCTTCGCAACTGGCAAGATGACCCCGATAGCCCCCGTCAAGATGTGGATAAGATGATTATTGTTGTTGCTGAACTGCGTCAATGGGTTAGCGGGCATATTGTTGCAGAGTTGGAGCGTGAGGAAGAGAACCTGAAAAACCCCTCTTTTGACCCTCCTGTTTGAGGTAGAGTACAGGTTGTTTGCACTACACTTCGCAGGCTAAGGACAGCCTCGCATCCACGTTTTGAAACTTCCTAACGCCTCTTCTTGCCAGTTGTCTACCCGCCCGGACTGTATGGAACACCAGAGCCGCCTCTGTGAAGCGGAGAGCGTCATTTCGAGGGTTCCCTTCAATTTGCCTTGTTTGAAGTGCCAATGGAGGCTACCCGGAAACCTCTGAAGCGACGACTTCAAAGTGCACGTCAGCCCTAGCGCGTCTGCCCACGCCTCCACTCTCCTCTCCAACGATTCGAAAGTACACGCTTCTGGAATCTCTATCTCGAAATCTACCACAGCTTTTTGCCTCCGGGCGGTATGTAAGGTGAGTTCGGGCTAAGAGCAGTCTATGTGATAATGTCAATACCTTCGCCAACGGATGGCTTGAAATCTCATCTGGCGGGGTAGTTTTTGGTGTTGTTCCTCTTGTTTTCGGCTCTTGTCGTAGCCTCATTCTGAGGTCATAGCGGCGTGTTTTTGGCTAGAATGGATGCAACCGA
>JAPLCR010000303.1 GCA_026392135.1 Armatimonadota bacterium | reverse complement strand
CGATACCTGTGAGGAGTAATTTTGTGGTGCAGATGCAAAAAGGCGTGAGCAGAACTATTTGGGGGCTACTGTGTGTTGGCTTACTGATTTTAGTAGGTTGTTCGCCCCAAACGACGAGTTCGGGAAAGACAAAACTCGTCGTTTGGGGGATGCAGTACGGTGAAGAGAGTAAGGGATTAGAAGCCCGTGTCAAAGAGTTTGAACGCCGTCACCCCAATATAGAAGTGAGCGTTCTCTCGATGGGAGCGGGCGGTATGAACCCTCAGAAGTTGATGACTGCCATTGTGGGCAGTGTTCCTCCTGATGTGGTACAGCAAGACCGCTTTACGATTGGTGACTGGGCTTCTCGTGAAACCTTTCTTCCTCTCGATTCCTACCTCGCCCGCGATAAAGACAAACCAGATGGTATCCGTGAATCCGATTTTTTCCATGCGTGCTGGGCAGAAGCCACCTATACCAACCCCCTCAACAAAAGTCAAGGAGTCTATGCGATTCCTTACTCTACCGATGATCGCGCTCTCTTCTACAACAAAGAGTTATTTCGACAGAACAGAGAGGTTTTTGCAGAGAAGGGGATGCTGGATGAAAAAGGAGAGCCACGCCCACCAAAAACATGGGAGGAGTTGGAGTATCTCGCTCCGAAGCTGACCTCCAAAAACCCTGACGGAACCTACCAGCGTATCGGGTTTATTCCCAACTATGGCAACTGCTTCCTCTATATCTACTCTTGGGCGAATGACGGTCAGTTTATGTCTCCTGATGGGCGTACCTGTACCATGAGTGCGAAGCCAAACGCGGAGGCGTTGGAGTATATGACTCGGATATACGACACGCTCGGAGGAGTAACCGCCGTTAGCGCGTTTCAGTCCGGTTTTCAAGCCAATGAGTTAGACCCCTTTCTGACGGGCAGAGTCGCTATGAAGATAGACGGGAACTGGGTCGTCAACTCGATTGCGCGTTATAAACCCGACCTGGATTTTGCAGTGGCTCCCGCCCCCGTTCCTGCTGCCCGACTCAAACGTGAAGGGCGCTTCAAAGATGTTCCTGACGACTATGTAACGTGGGCAGGCGGGTTCTCATTTGTTATTCCCAAGGGAGCGAAGCACCCTGAGGAAGCATGGGAGTTTATGAAGTGGATGGTCAGCCCTGACGCGGCACTTGTTGACGCGGCGGCGCAAAAAGCTTACAATCTAACCAAGGAACGCGCCTACGTACCTACCATTTGGGCGAACAAGCGTTGCAACGAGGCGGTTTTTGCGAAGTTCGCACCCGAATCCCCGCGCCTTCGTACGGCAATGGACACCTTCAGCGGATTGATGAACCATGCGCGATACCGCCCCGTCACCTTTGTAGGGCAACGTCTATGGGACGAACACGTCCGCGCCTTCGATAACGCAACCCACCATGAGACGACGGGTATGACCCCACAAAAGGCTCTGGAAGAGGGAAGCAAAGTGGTACAGCGCGAACTGGACATGGTATTTGATAGCGCACAGTTTAAGCCGCTGGACACTCGTATAGGCGTGACGCTGGGAGTGATTGCGGGGGTGATTCTCTTGAGTTTGATCGTAGGAATGGCGATCCGTGTCTCGCGCCTACGCCGAAACTCTCGCGATGAAGCAGTAGCGGGTTATTTCTTTGTGGCTCCTTGGCTTATAGGGTTTGTTGTGCTTACGGCAGGCCCCATTCTTGTCAGCCTCTTCCTCAGTTTTTGTCAGTACGACGTTCTGCATCCGCCGAAATATGTGGGGCTAAATAACTTCTCCGACCTGCTGGGGCGCGACAGCTACTACCTCAAAACCTCCCTCAAGAACGCACTCTACATCGCTGCTATCGGTATACCACTGGGTATAACGACAAGCCTTGCGGTTGCAATGTTGCTCAACTCTAAGGTGAAGGGAATGAGCTTCTACCGCACCTTCTTCTATATGCCCTCCATTGTTCCCGTTGTTGCGAGTGCCCTCCTCTGGACGTGGATACTCAACGGTGACCCAAATCGGGGTCTTCTCAACTCCGTCTGGAAAGCGTCTTTGGGGCAGTGGTTTGGATGGGGTGCGCCGGGCTGGTTTGGAGCGGCAGAGTGGGCAAAGCCGGGCTTGATTTTACAAGGTTTGTGGGGCGCGGGATCGGGCATGATACTCTGGCTTGCGGGGTTGCAGGGAATATCGCCCCAACTCTACGAGGCGGCGGACTTGGATGGAGCGGGCTGGCTTGCGAAGTTCAGAAACGTGACCCTACCGATGCTCTCTCCCTATATCTTCTTTAATCTCATTATGGGGACAATTGGTGCGTTGCAGGAGTTCGAGCGGGTGTACGTGCTTGCAGGAGGCGACCCTAGTGCTCCCATTGGTCCTGTAGACAGCCTCCTAGTACCCGTCTACTATCTCTTTAAGAACGCTTTCCAGTACTTCAAAATGGGCTATGCCTCTGCGCTAGCGTGGATTCTATTTATGCTGATTCTGCTTCTTACGGTTGTGCAACTCAAGCTCGCACCCCGTTGGGTCTACTACGAGGGTGAGCGAAAGTAACCATTCCAGAACACATCACTTGCGTAGAAACTCCCCCCTCATCATTTCGATGAGGGGGGAGTTTCTATTTGCCTTACTGTGATAATGAAGCGTACTACGGCTACTCTTCTTAAACCTGCGCTACTTTAGACCTCTAAGTTCGCGAAACGCCCGCCCTGTGCCTTCTCATTTGCCGTTCTATCGGGCATCTCTCCTGTCGTGAAAGAGTAGTACTGTGCGAGTGCCCACAGCGGGAAGTAGTGGCAGTAGTAGTGGTAGCGCAGGTAGAAAACACGTGGGAAGCCTGTACCTGTAAACCACTTTTCCTCCCACGTACCCAGTGTACTTTGATGATTGAGCAGATAGTTAATACCTGTTTGAAGTGCTTCGCTGTCCAAATCACCGGCATTCATTAGCCCCATGACTGCCCATGCGGTTTGGCTTGCGGTGCTGGGACCCATCGCTTTTGTGTGTTCTGGGTCGTAGGAGGCGCAGGTCTCTCCCCATCCACCGTCCTCATTCTGCACAGATTGGAGCCATCGAACGGCTTTCTGAATGCGCTCGGTCTGCATATCTTCACCAATGCGTGCCAATCCGCGCAACACCTGCCACGTTCCATAGAGGTAGTTCACCCCCCACCGCCCAAACCAGCAGGCATCAGGCTCCTGTTCACTATAGAGATACTCTAGCGCGTGCCTTACAGAGGGATGTGTGCGGTCTACACCGTAGTAGGAGTACATTTCCAGACACCGCGCCGTAATGTCGGCAGAAGAGGGGTCGAGCATCGCGTTATGGTCGGCGTAGGGTACGAATTGGAACAGATAGTTCGTGTTATCTTTATCAAAGCTTGCCCAACCGCCATCACGATTCTGCATTGCCATTACCCAGTTAAGCCCTTTTTCCATCGCTTCGCGCACCTTTTCAGGGGCTTCTGTCCAGTGCTCTCCGTTCGGGCAGTAGGTTTTGTAGAGAGACATTAGTACCATCGCAGTATCGTCTACATCAGGGTAGAACTCATTCTCCATCTCGAAGTACCACCCGCCGGGCTCTACATCAGGACACTTTACTGCCCAGTCGCCTTTGGTAGTGGTCTGCTTTGACAGAAGCCACTCCATCGCCTCCTTTGCCTCCTCTGTATCTACGGGATAGCCGCTGTCCAGCATTGCATTCATTACCAGAGCAGTATCCCATACAGGCGAAGTACACGGCTGAAGACGAATAGTGCTATCCTCTTCTATCTCAAAAGCCTCTAGCTCTTTAAGCTCCTTTTGAATAGCGGGGTGTGTATCGGGAAAGCCCATACACTTATACGCCATAATCGCGTGGGTCATGGCGGGGAAAATGGCTCCCAGACCGCCGCTCTTCTCTTCACGCTCTAAAAGCCATGCGAGAGAGCGTTGTAACGCTAGTTTGCGGAATGGCTTGACGGGGCTTGCGTCGTAGAGTTTGAGAAACTTGTCCATCACCAAGAAGACATTGCGCCATGTTACGGGCTTGTTGTCCCAATGAAGTCGCATCTTTTTGGTATTAGAGCGTCCATCTACAAAGAGTTCGTCAATATGACACTCCTCAGGTATATCGCGGTAGGGTTTGTGTGCATTAATAACGGCAAGCGGAACCAGAATTGCCCGCGACCATGAGGACATAGCGTAGATATTGAAGTAGAACCATTTGGGAAGAAGAATAGATTCCGGTGGTATGGTAGGAACTCCGTGCCAATCGTACTGCCCAAACATGGAGAGATAGAGCTTGGTGAAGGTGTTGCATCGCGCTACGCCTCCTTGCGCCAAAATAGCACGGCGGGCTTTTCGCATGAAAGGCTCTCGCTCTGAAAAGCCTGCCAATTTACACGCAAAATAGGCTTTTACAGAGGAGCTTATGTCGGGAGGTCCGCCGGGGTAAATGGGCCAAAAGCCCTCGCTAGTCTGCCACTTGCGGATATAGTTGGCAAGCTTGCGAAATTTAGGGAGGTCGCGTTTGCCTAAGAACTGGAGAAGCAGGATATACTCGCTTTCGAGTATTGAATCCCCCTCTAACTCCGCCACCCAGTAGCCTTCAGGGTCTTGTCGCTCTAAAAGATAGTCTTGTGCGGAGGCTATCGCATTGGAGACCGATTCAAGAGAGATATGACGCGAATGGGTGACAGCCTGCCGCCCAATTACTGCGGAGGAAGAAGAGAGAGTGGTCTCTGATGTCGATGGAGGTGTGCGAGGATCTACTCTCGAATTCAAATTTACCAGCCCGTTCCACTTAACGCTCTTCCTTTGTCTGATTCGAGAGCGTCAAGACGGTTACTCCTAGTGCGAAGAGAGCACTCTTGCGCCTACTTCCTTAGTAACGTCGTCGTGAGGTGTTTCGTTCCGCCTGCGAGGAGAAAATTTGATAAAATTCTCTTGAGAGGTTGGCAGAGGCTTCTACTCTTAACGGCATAAGGTATTTTGTATTTTAGCCCCGCCAGCACGTATCTGTCAAGCCTTTGAATAAATGTATTGCTGCCCACTCAACAGACAGAAGAGCGTAAAACAAAATAGGCGCAGAAGGGTTACTTCTGCGCCCAAAATTAGCGAAACGAAGAACGAAACTAGCCAGCGGGCTTGATTTCGATTTTCGCGCCTTCTGCCTCGAATTTGGCGGCGAGTGCTTTCGCATCGTCCATATTGAGACCCTCTTTGATTTTGGCGGGAGCGGACTCGACGAGGTCTTTTGCCTCTTTGAGACCGAGCGCGGTCACTTCGCGAACGACCTTGATGACGTTGATTTTCTTGTCGCCAGCGGCGGCAAGAACTACGTCAAAGCTGGTGGGAGCCTCCTCAACGGGAGCCGCTTCGGCGGCAGGAGCCGCACCACCGGCAGCCATGGGGGCGGCGGCGGAAACGCCGAACTCTTCTTGAAGGGCTTTGGAAAGCTCGGAGAGTTCGAGTACGGACATAGATTTGATTGCGTCAATAATCTCTTGTTTGCTAAGAGCCATGAGTTTTCTCCTAATGTGTTAATAGAAATCCTAAAAGGCGCGGTTCTACGCGGCTTCTTCGGCTTTCTGGTCTGCTATTGCTTGAACTGTTCGGATGAACGAACTGATAATACCGTCGAGCGTACCCACGAACTCGGATAGAGGGGCGTTGATAGACCCTACTACCATTGCAACCAACTGGTCACGGGAGGGTAGCTTGGAGATAGCGAGAACCTGTTCGGGCGTGTAGACCTTGCCCTCATAGTAGCCGCCTTTTACTTTTACTTCCGGCTTTTTGCTGTCGCGGACGAAATCGAGCACCATTTTGGTAGGAGCTGTGATTTCCTCTTTGAGGAAGACAATCGCCGTAGGTCCCTTGAGGAGCTCCTCAAGTTCGGGGGTCAAAGTATCGCCAAGTGCTCTTTTGAAGAGGGTGTTTTTGACAATGTGGTACTCCGCGTTTTGGTCGAGGAGTTTACGGCGTAGTTTCGTCATGTCCGCCATCGTAAGACCACGATATTCTGTCAGAACTGCCCCTTTGGTCTCTGCTAGTATGTCGCGCAGTTCACCGATTTGCAGATCTTTCTTCTGGTTGGGCATCTTGTTTTCCCTTTTTGCGTGTGTTTAGCCGTGTTCCGTAGGAGGTGGAGAAGACCGAAAAACAAAAATCCGGGCTTCGCGTGTCCTAGCGTCACTCTACGCAGACACGAGCGAACCCGGAGGCGTGCAGAGAAAAAACTCTCTGCGCTTCAAGAGGTATCGAAAAACTCGTATCTCATCCTCGGCAGGCTCTAGTCATTAGAATTAACGTTCGCCCTTGCGAAAGCGTACCTGCTGTCTGCGGTGAGATTTGGCAGTATCACATACTGATTTCGGTTGGAAGTATCGCATAGTAAAAGCCCTTTTGTCAAGGGGAAAGAGGGATTACTGTAATAAAGAGGGAATTTGAAGCCATGTAGGATAACTTTTGGGAGTTTCGATACGTCTTAATGGTATAAGGGGCGAATGTAGCCTCTACTTTCTTCTGCCTCTCCCCCCGCTATGGAGTACCGTTTATGTTTCAAGTAAATGCCCTTCTAAAACTCACTGCGTGCGTCGCGACACTCTCTATCATCGCGAGTAACTCTGCAACCGCGCAAAATGTCCGCGCCAACGACCCGCGTTTTGGTGCCCCAGGTGGGCAAGTCCCCTTGAACAATCAAGCGATGTCGCCTTATATTCGCAGCGGGGTAATGATCCCCAATAGAGGTAGTGGGGCGGGTATTGGAAACACGCGAGGGAATATCAGTACCACTGTTGGGAACTTGAACTTTGTTCCTTTCAATGTAAGTGTGCCGCCCGACTCTGATATTTTTGCTCAGATGGCACGCACCAACGAGATTCATGGCTATAACTCTCCGCTCTCGCCCTTCATCCTGCGCCAACCCGCGCCTAATGCGCGTCCACACCGCTATCGCAACGGGTTGTGGGGGCGTAGTGCTTGCTACATAGGCTGGGGTAACAATCTCTTTCCGAATGGTTCTGCCTGCTACCCCTACTATTCGCCCGTATGGTCAACAGGGTATAGTTCTCTCTCTCCATACTACTTCTACTGGGGGGTAAGTGCGCCCTTCCTCATGAACGATTTTATCTACCAAATGCCGCCCAATGTTGTCTACGTTCCCGTGCCTGTCTATACCGATAGGGGAGACTACAGGGGATGGAAGCAGGAGGATATAGATGGCTACTATCTCAATAAAAAAGCACCTGATGAGAACAAGCCTAAGAGCAGATCTACAGAGGGTAATAAAGATAAAGCCGAAGCCCTTGACGGTGTGGCGGCAACGGTTATCGCAAATAGCCCGGTAGCAGAGATGGCAAGCAAGATACAAAAGGCGTGGGTGGATAAGGATGTTCAATCGCTCTCTGAGGCAGTGGATAAGCAGAAGCGTATCGCTGTCTACCTACGGGGCAAGTATCAGTACTCATTACCACCCCAAGACTATCTTGACTTGACCCGTGATGCTCTACAGTCCACACAGACCCAACGCTTTGAGATGGACACTCCCCAGCGCAAGGAGAAGGGGGTCTATATCCTTACGGGGAAGCATACTTATAAAGGGGGGGACGGCGAGAGCCATGTTGTCTATGTCAGTTATGTGGTGGAGCTTGTGAACCAGAAGTATGTGATAACACAGGTAGGCACTGCACCTGAGCGCATCACCCCCAAAACCGTGCGAGAGTCGTTTCAGAAGAGAGAGGATAATGCGGAGAAGAGTGGGGAGTTTGAGACGAAGGAGTAGCGCGGGAGTTCTGTTTTATGTGATGTTAGGGGCATGGCGCAAAACGCCATGCCCCTAATTCGTTTTAAGCTATCTTTGGTTTGTTGTGACGAGCAATAGAGAGTGAACACAAGGCTGCACTGCTCCAGGCAACGATGGGCCATATAAACAAGAAGCCGAGAATTATCGGAGTATATCCCGCCTCGCCCACTGTGCGCTTTTCAACAAAGAGGAGGGTTAGCCTAAACGCCAAAAACCAGCCCGCGATACTAGAAAGAGCGATACCAACAACCGCTCTTCCGAGATGCCAGCCTATGAGTCTACATCTACGCTGTAGCCAGTGAGAAGACGCATAGGTAGGCAAGCAAAACACAAGCAAACCGTAGATTATTTCTAACATAAGTACTCCTTTAGACACTGTGCGTATACAGGAGGCATCGTACCAGTGTCACAGAGTATTATGGCGGTGTGATGCCGCAAAGGGGCAGCTGTCCGCACTGTCTTGCCTATGCCGTCATCGGTTCGTGCTTCTCGGAAGAGGTGCTGAGCAGGTCTGGCTCCGGTTGAGGAACGCCTAGCATATCCCGTGCCGCAATGGCAAAATCGAGCGTCGTGAGGTTGCAGAGGCGGTGCAGAATAGGAATCGCGCCGTGTTCGATAAATTTGTCGGGAATACCGAAGAGTTTTGTATGAACATCGGTCAGACCATAGCTAGACAGAGTTTCGAGAACGCCGGAACCCACCCCGCCAGCCAACGCTCCCTCCTCCATAACGATGATTTTGCGGATACGTTTCGCAACGTCCACTATTTTGGCGACATCCAGCGGCTTCGCCCACCGCAAATTGACCACCTCCACCGAAATACCCTCCTGTTTCAGTGTTTGGGCGGCTTGGAATGCGGGGACAACCATGTTTCCATAAGCGAGAAAAGCGATATCCTCTCCCGCCTGTAGAGTCTCCGACTTTCCGAAGACGATAGGCTCTCTCTCATGATTCCAGTCAATAGAGGGCGCATTGCCTCGCGGGTAACGAATTGCGATAGGGCTTGCGTTTTTGTCTACAACGTGCTCGTCAACAGAATAGGTTAACATCGCGGCGAGCTCTTCTCCATCTTTCGGGGCGAGAACCGCCATGTTTGGAATATGGCGCAGGTAAGTAATGTCGAAAACGCCGTGGTGCGTGGGTCCATCATCGCCGACTACTCCTGCCCTGTCGAGGCAGAATATGACGGGGAGGTTCTGAATAGCTACGTCGTGGAGAATGATGTCGTAGGCACGCTGCAAGAAGGTGCTATAGATAGTGGTGATAGGCTTGATACCGTCTGCCGCCAGCCCTGCCGCAAAGCAGACGGCGTGTTGTTCGGCAATAGCCGTATCGAAATAGCGGTCAGGATGTACCTCTTTGAACTTATTTAGCCCCGTGCCATCCGGCATAGCGGCGGTTATCGCCACGACTTTTGGGTCACGGTTTGCTAGTTCGATAATTGTCTTGCTGAACACGCTCGTCCACGTACTGGTTCCGCCCTTGCTTCCGGCGGAAGAGTTCTCTTGGAACATGGTAGGGGTGACGGCGTGCCACTTTCGGGCATTCTCTTCAGCGGGGTTGTAACCTTTACCCTTTACGGTGCGTAGGTGAACGAAAACGGGACCGTGCATCTGCTTAATCTGCGTAAAGAGGTCGAGTAGCAGGTCGAGGTTATGTCCGTCTACGGGTCCGATATAGGAGTAGCCTAACTCTTCAAAGATAACGCCAGACTGGGTATGGTCGGGCTGAACAAAGTGGGTAAGGCTGTGCTTGAGAACGGAGTCGGCGGCTTGCTTTATGGCGTGTCCGGGCAGACCGGGCACGCGGTCTAGGAGCGATTTCGTGCGTGCTTCCATGTTCTGATAGAGCGGAGAGACGCGCAGTTTGGCGAGGTAGGTAGCGAGTGCGCCCACGCTCTCCGCGATGCTCATCTCATTATCGTTGAGAATGACGACAAAGTTGCGCCCGCTATGTCCCGCATTGTGGAGACCCTCCAGCGCAAGCCCCGCTGTAAGGGAGGCATCGCCAATCACTGCGAGGACGCTCTCATCTGTTCGCCCTGCAAGGTCTCGCGCCACTGCAAACCCATACGCAGCGGAGATACTTGTACCAGCGTGCCCCGCCCCAAAGAGGTCGCAGTCGCTCTCTTCACGGCGCAGAAATCCGCTAATCCCGCCATATTGACGTAGGGAGTGGAAACGGTCTAAGCGCCCTGTCAGCATTTTGTGGGCGTAACACTGATGTCCTGTGTCCCAGATAACTTTATCTTTTGGAACATCGTAAATGGTGTGCAGGGCGAGGATAATATCAACCGCGCCGAGGTCGGAAGCGAAGTGTCCGCCTGTCTGTGAAAGGTTATCAATTATCGCTTGGCGTAGCTCATGCGCCACCTGTTTCAGTTCGTCCCGGGTCAGGCTTTTGAGGTCGGCGGGGCTATGAATACGCGATAGCAGGTCGTACATAATTTAGGGTTTCCCTCTCAGGGCATGACTGTAGTTACTTAAAAGGAGTGCCTGCCCTGCGTAGATGCCACATTATATGGAGGATGATAGGGCATTTTACCCTCTAAAAAGCAGGAGTGTCAATCGTTATTGTTATGGGGAGAGGTGATAGCGGAGCGGGTATACTATTGTATATGAATACTCTCCTCCCAACTTGCCCCAAATGCTCTCAGGCAGAGTGGCAGATCAAAGCTGGCAAAACACGCGCAGGCAGTCCGCTACGAAGAGGACTGCGCCACGATTTAGAGTAGCCCAGAGTGTGCAACGCGATGTCTTTGGGAGTTATATGTAGTTCTTGCGATAGACCAGAACCTCCTGAAAAACGCGAAATCCGACGGACTCATAGAGCGCAAAAGCGGGGGTGGGATAGTTGCTATTCAGGTCGCACTCCACGAAAACCTGCGCCGCGCCGCGCTCTTGTAGCCGTCTGATTCCTTCTATCAGAAGTGCCTTCCCCAGCCCTATTCGGTGAAACTCAGAAGAGACCCCCATTGGTTCAACGCGACCTGTAGGGGTTCCGCCTTCGTTTGGGGCGAACCAGCAGATGCAAAAGCCCACCATGCGCCCATCTTCCGCCTCAACGACTATATCGAGGTCAGGCTGATAGGCGGAATGCTGGAACGTTCGTTGTCGCCACGCTTCGGTCATGCTTTCGCTCTGGAAGGCTTCGCGATGTAGGGCGACATACGCCGCGACCTCGCTAACGCCGCTTAGGGGACGAATGCGGAAGCCGGGCGGCAGGGAAGAGGCGAGAGGTGCAAGGGAAGGTGTGTATTTCAGCAGTGCCTTCGACCACGCATACTGAGGAACGTGTTCTTGAGAGGCGAAACCCAACGCTTCGAGGTCTCGTATCTGCTGCCCCTGATAGCGGAGTACGTTCACGAACCAGCAGGGATGTCCAGAGGCAGTATCGCGTATCGCCTCAGCACGTGCGTCTGCCCACTCCAAAAGGCGCAGACGCAACTCGTTCGGCGCGTTGGGATGAGTGGCGTAGTCAATCGTCCAGAAGGGGGTTTGTAAGACTGCCCATCCGAGGAGTTCTCCACGTTCATCCTCCCAGAGCGCAATATTCTCAGGGCAGTCGAACGCCCATGAAGCGAAGCGATAGGGAAGGTCAGTGGTATGTAGATATTCGGCGGGGGCGAGGTAGACAAGTTCAAGCATACGCTGAGTGTCTCGCTCTTCCTCGTATGGGCATCGTAGGAGGGGCAAAGGGACTGTCCTTTCATGGCGGGAGTTTCACGTTCTTATACTGCCTGAATCCTCATTTTGGCACCCCCCCATTGATGTTGCGCTATTTTAAGGGTGAATTGGCATCGCTTTTCGCGTGTTACGAGGTTAATTCCGAAAGAGTCAACCTCACCCTATCTTACCCCAAAGCGTAGGAGATACTCATTCGAGCGATGTTATGGGGAGAGGTGAGAGAAGAGGGGCATCTCTTCGTGTAAGGCGCAAGAAAAGAGACTCACTTGCATCTAGACAAGCACTCATACCGCTCGTTTAGGGTGAATGCCTGTCCGTTCAAAACGGCTTTCAAGTTGGACGCAGGGACTTTTCGTATCGATGTATCGTCAAAAAGCACGTTGTAGTAACTCCGCCAGAAGGGACCAAGTGCCCTTTGACACCATACAATAGCGCGTTGCGGAGTGTCTGAAATAGCTCCGGTCATGCCTTCCCAAGCAAGGTCTGGGGTGTCGTTCGCGACAATGCGCCCATGAGCCTGTGACCACTGTATTAGCTCCTGCTTGGAAGGCAGCTGGCTTCTCTTCTGCTCTTTTATCATGGCACGTAGAGGCAAGGCGATATAGTAGATGCCTTCCGATTCGGCTGCCTGTGCGTCAAGGTCGGCGAATACAGAGTACACAAAAAGCCCTCCGAACGTTAGAAATAGGACGCTGGCGGCAGTCTTCACGTTTTTGAGTCTGTTGGGAATGGGCATACCTCTTACCCTGACAAAGTAAAGGGCTGAATGGTTCCGGCAGTGTGGCAGTTGCAGCACCGCCCCTTGTCCACCTCCTGCAAAAACTCCCACCCCTCTGGGCTATAGGAGGTTCCGCACTGATGGCATATAAATATCTGCGAACCCGCTTGCAGTTTCTGGCGCGTGACGGGGCAGACGCACGCCACTGGGTCGCGAGGGATTTCGGCAGTGGGGGTTCCGCGTTGGGTATAGCCGATAAGCACAGCCGCGAGGTGCTTGCAGGGTATATGGCTACTGTCGAGGCGCGGCAAAACACCACTTGCAATTACTGGGGCATACATTCGCGAACAGGAGCAGATACCCGTCAGATTGCCGTCTGTCAGGGCAATCTCAATACTATAGGGCTTGGTCTTTTCGGGGTCTGAGGGGTTGACGGTTCCATAGAGGTAAAACCCATGTGCTTCGGTGCGTGTAACAAGCCCCTGCTGAAAAGTCCAGATTCCGAGGTCAAAAACCTGTGAGCCTACCTGCTCTTTTATCCATTCTAGGGTAATCTGTTCTAGCGAGAAAATTTGTGACGCAGCAAGGACGGGCATAAGCGGCGTAAACACCACTTCGCGCAGTTCGGGAACGTCCTGTGCCATCAGCTCATTTAGGCTGCCTCGCCGACTCTGAGGGGCATTTTCGGGCTGTATGGTCTCTTGGGAACGCCGCCTAAAGAGACGTTTTATTAGATTAACGAACATGAGATAACCCCTTACAAGGTCGAGGCAGATATAACGAGAATACAATGTTTTTCAAGAAAAAAAAGCCCGCCGAATCCGCACACGACCCCATCGACCTCCTTGCACAAGTAGAGGAGCAGGCGTTTATTGCCGACGTACTCGCACATAAGGCAACCGCCCCTACTGTGCTACCTGAAAAGCCGTCTACCGAAGAGATAGACGAGTCGGAGATAGAGTGGGAGGAGCAAGAGGAGGTCTATCGTCCAGAAACGGTGGTTGCGGAGACATTTTTGCCCTCACTCCCCCTCTCATTTGCTCCTGAGCTTCGCCCGAACGCCTACCTACTATTTATTAGACGACAGGCGTGGAATCTTGTTCAAGAGCACCTGCGAAGCGATATTTCCGTAGAGCAAGGGGGCTTGTTGGTAGGACGCGCTCTGTACGACACGAGACTCAACACCTATATTATTCTGATAGAAGAGGCACTGGTCGCCCCGCAAGGAGTTGAGACCGCAACCTCCTTCTCCTATACCGCAGAGACGTGGGCGGCGATATTCCCCCACTTTCGAGAACTGCCTTCCAACTGGACTCTATTAGGCTCCTATCACTCGCATCCCAATTTCGGGGTTTTCTTGTCGCGGGTAGACCTCGATACACAGGAGAACATTTTCCCGCATCCTTGGCAGGTAGCAGTAGTGGTAGACCCTGTGCGAAATGAAGAGGGCTTTTTTACGGGTGAAAAGGGCGTTGCGTGTAACGACTGGTGAAATAGCTGCCGTCCCATCCGGATTGCTGTGCTTCCCAGCCGTTCGACGTCACCAACTGGATGGCCTTGATGGTCACCATCGGGACACGACCAAGCGCGCGGGCAATATCGGGCGTGAGCAGGTAAGGCAACTACAAGAGGCGGGGCACGATATACGTGGGTTTGACCGCGTGGCGAAGAGCAGGGCGATGGACTACGAGTATATCGCAGGCGACTTGCGCGACCTCTATACGGTGCGTCAAGCCGTTGGGGGAGTAGAAGCGGTCATACACCTTGGTGCGATACCTAGCGATAGGCACGGTTGTGCAGACGACGTTCTCGCTACCAACGTGCAGGGCACATGGAACGTTCTACTTGCCTGTGTAGAGGCAGGAGTGGAGCGCATTGTAAACTACTCTAGTGTCAACGCACTTGGTTGCGTAGGCGGCTATAAGGAGGGAATACACCTGCCTGTTGACGATAGTTACCCTAGGCACCCTCACTCCCCCTATCAGATTTCAAAACACCTCGGTGAAGAGATGTGTACGGCTTTCACCAACCGGCACGGTTTAATCACTCTCAGCCTACGCCCTGTAGCGGTTCTCTATTCTGAAAACTACCACTGGTGTAGAGATGCGGTGAAAAGAGGAGGTGAGCATGGCAAAGTAGAATACTGGGCATATGTGGATAGGCGTGACGTGGCGCGGGCAGGAGTGTTGGCACTTACCGCGCAGGGAGTTAAAAACGATGCTTTCCTTCTCTCCGCCCGCGATACCGTAATAGATATTCCCACGCAGGAGTTGGTGGATACCTACTACGCTAACACACCTTGGATAAAGGAGAGGGCTACCTATCTGAACGGCGAAACCTATCGCGCTCTGCTCGACTGTAGTCATGCCAAAGAGGTTCTAGGGTGGGCTCCCGAACACTCATGGCGTGATGAAACCTGATAAGGAGATTTACACCATGTCATTACGACGTATTTTATTTTTGGGCAGCCTGCTCATTACACTCTCATCTCTTTCGCTTCCCTCGTTCGCGTGGCACGCCGCAGGGCATG
>JAPLCR010000457.1 GCA_026392135.1 Armatimonadota bacterium | reverse complement strand
TCGGTTGCATCCATTCTAGCCAAAAACACGCCGCTATGACCTCAGAATGAGGCTACGACAAGAGCCGAAAACAAGAGGAACAACACCAAAAACTACCCCGCCAGATGAGATTTCAAGCCATCCGTTGGCGAAGGTATTGACCCTCAGTTCAAGTTTGACCATGTTCTTGCCAAGCAGACGCTGGAGGTAGAGGCAGACAAACTGTGGGATGTACCGGAGAGTATGACACTGCACAAAATTCGGTTAGCGATTGTGGATAAAAACAACGCAATCATGGATACGAGGCGGCAGGAGTTGTTGAATTCAGCTAATTCGGACGAGGTGAGACAAGGAAAACTCATCCCTGATTTAACTCAGATGCATGCCCCTGAAATTCTGCACAAGATAAAGGCTGAGAATAAAACGCTACTCTATATCTACCATATTCTGCTAAAAAGCAGATACGGCAATAAAGTGGTTGATGTATCTAGTAGTTTAAACGGCGTTGTGTTAGTCGAAGATGGAACCACCTTCTGCTTCACTTCTGCCCTCTATTTTCGTGTGATGGGTAAGAACAACGTGTTTACGGTAGAATCCGCCCCGACGGATGTCGTGATATTGACAATTCTGGGCAAATAACCACTCACGTTACGCAAGGGGAATGCGCCCCCTATCCAACCTCTCCCCGAAACGGAGAGAGGCGAATGCCCGGTACTCAAAAGTCGGCGGGAAACGGAGCCTTGCAAGCCTCCCCTTTGTGAGGGGCTTCACTGGGATATGTACAGATTTTGTATGCAAAAAAACGAATCGCTATACAAAACCGCCTATAGGTCAAGCCCTTCGCCTAGAATTGGGAGAAGGGTCCGCAGGACGGGATGAGGGCAGATTAGTGAAGATGCGGACGTAGCGCGATGCCAGTGTAGGAGGTTGGGTGCTTTACCACCTCTTCAGGAGCCCCAATACAGACTATCTCCCCGCCGCTATGCCCCCCCTCTGGTCCGAGGTCTATCACCCAGTCCGCTGTTTTAATAACCTCCATCTGATGCTCAATCACAATCACGGTGTGCCCTGCATCTACGAGTCGGTTCAGGCACTCAAGAAGCCGCTGAATATCCGCCAGATGAAGCCCCGTCGTCGGTTCGTCTAGGATATAGACAATCTGCCCACCGCGCTTCAGTTTACCGAGTTCTGTAGCGAGTTTAACTCGTTGAGCCTCACCGCCGCTCAAAGTAGTGGCAGACTGCCCCAGAGTGAGGTAGCCTAATCCGAGCCGATTCAAAACGTCGATTTTGCGGCTAATGACCGGGTGATCGCTAAAAAAGCAGACTCCCTCCTCAATGGAGGTATCCAGAACCTCTGCAATCGTCTTTCCTTTATAGGTTATATCCAGCGTGTCCGTATTGTAGCGCGTCCCTTTACAGACTTCGCAGGGAGCCTCAACATCGGGCATAAACGACAGGTGTGTCGTGACAAACCCCTGCCCAGCACACTCTTCACAGCGTCCCCCTTTCACATTGAAAGAGAAACGAGTCGCCGTATAGCCTCGCTCTTTAGCCTCAGGAACCTCGGCGAAAAGGCGGCGAATATCATCGTAGAAGCCGACGTAGGTAGCAGGGTTGGAGCGTGGAGTGCGCCCGATAGGAGACTGGTCTATCCGAACGACATCTTTGACGTGTTCTAACCCTTCAACAGAGTCGTGCTCCCCGGACAGAGTTCTGCTATCGAGAAAACGAGCGTAGAGCCTCTTGTAGAGAATTTCGTTGACGAGCGAGCTCTTGCCAGAGCCAGAGGCTCCTGTCACTGCGATAAGTGTTCCCAACGGAAAATCTACATCCAGATTTTTGAGATTGTTCTCTCTTGCCCCGCGCACCGTAATCTTCTTGCCGCTCCCCTTTCGGCGTGTGTCAGGAACAGGTATCTGCCTTCTTCCGCTCAAGAACTGCCCTGTGAGAGAGGAGGGGTGCTGGAGTATCTCTTCAAACGTTCCCTGCGCCACTACCTGCCCCCCATGTACTCCGGCTCCGGGACCCATCTCAACTATCCAGTCGGCAGCACGTATGGTGTCTTCGTCATGCTCTACTACCAGTACCGTGTTTCCAAGGTCGCGCAGGTGGAGGAGTGTTT
>JAPLCR010000046.1 GCA_026392135.1 Armatimonadota bacterium | reverse complement strand
TGTCGTTGACAGCAGGGAAACCGATATTGATGTGGTAGAGCATCATGTGTTCGCAGGGCTTCGCGCCTAAGTTTTCCACTTCATCGTGTATGTGTAGCGTGGGACTGCCTAGTTTTGTGGTTATGGTTCGGGTAAGTTGTAGGTTCTCGCCGAAGACGGTGGCTTCGCGCATTCTACCGGAGATGCGGAGTTCGTACTCGTCGTCGTTCCATGCGCCGTCCCATTGAACGTTTGTGGCGGGGGTGTTGCTTATGCGTCCGTGTATGCCGTGCGGTATGCCGTCGTCTATGTCGTTGCCGCCCGCCCACGTTAGCCCACAGGTGACGACTAGCCCGCCATAGAAGGCGCGTAGCCACCCGCGCCCGCCCTCGCCCTCGTGGTCGAAGTGGGCGGGGTGACTGTCGGTGGTTGCGGAGCGCCACATCATGGAGCGTCCATTAAAGTGCGCGGAGGAGATGTCCATGCCGCGACTGGCGAGAACGGTGAAGTCGAGTCCGCTTCCGTTGGTAACGTCGAGGGCGAGTACGCCGTCTTCATAGCCTTCTATGAGGCGGTAGGGCTTTACGCGGGCGACTTGGCTTATGTCGCCGATGTGCGCGAGTAGTTCTGATTTAGTGAAGTCTTTTCCGTATAGGCGCGTCATTGGGTTCTCTCATTTCAAGAAGGATTTTGCGTGCGTTATAGTTAATCGTGGAGCATAGGATTTCCTGCTACAACTTACCGTTAATGGCGATAGTCCACGATTTTACCAAACTCAAACACTCCACTTCAGCAAAAGGGATGATGATAGTAAAACATTTGACCGCCAAGCTAGCGTTAAGAATGGCTACATTAGTATTCGCGCAACAGATAATTACGAGAAATCTGAGTAACGTGTTGCGCTGAAAATGCTTTTAACGTAACGGCATGGTAACTACTCACCCTATATTTACCACTATATCTGGATTTTTTTCTACAAATCCATCTAAATGTAGTAGACTCGGGTGCTTTTCACACGCGAAATCAAGCCATTTTGGCTTCAATCGCCACTTTACAAGCCTGTCGGCAGAGCGTTTTGAGATAGAGGCACCCTAATTTGATAGGGTGAGTAGTTACCAATCGTTAATGGTTCCCCTGCACTCCCCTTTAAGGGAGGTTTCTATCCTGAGTTGTATGTCTGAAATGTATGAAGGAGAAGTAGATGAAAAGTCGTTTTCTTTGTATGCCCAAGTCTCGTCTATCAAGATATGTCCTTGCGGCTATCCTGCTTGTCGGTCTACTGATAGCCCCTCGCTCGGCATCGTTGGCGCAAACTGCGCCTCTGTATGGGTGGGGAGATAACTATTATGGTCAACTAGGTGATGGGACGAATGGGTACAGCCTCGTGCCTACCCAAACTGTGGGCTTGACTAACGTTGTTCAAATTGCTAGCGGAGCGTCCCACACCCTCGCCCTCAAGTCAGATGGAACCGTATGGGCTTGGGGAAGCAATAAGTTTGGCGAACTAGGAGACGGCTCTAGTATGGAGCGCGACTTCCCTGTGCAGGTTACGGGGCTAAGCGGCGTTATTCAGATTGCCGGCGGGACGGCACACTCCGTCGCCCTCAAGTCTGACGGAACCGTATGGACGTGGGGCGATAACTCTGAGGGGCAACTCGGACTAGGTAAAGTGCAAGAAACGTCCACCCCAATGCGGGTATCAGGTTTGACAAAGGTTATTCAAATAGCCACAGGCAGTTACCACACGCTCGTTATCAGAAAAGGCGGCGCGGTATGGGCGTGGGGCTTCAATGACGATGGCGAAGTAGGTAATGGAACCACAGACAACCAGCCTGTTCCCGTTCAAGTGGCAGGGCTTACGAGCATCGTTAAAATTTCAGGAGGCTACTACCATTCCCTTGCCGTAAAATCGGACGGAACGGCTTATGGCTGGGGAAGCAACTACACAGGGCAGTTAGGCGATGGAACCGACACGGACAGATCCAGCCCTGTGAAAATCTACGGCGTGACAAGCGCGGTAAACGTAGCGGCGGGCGGATACCATAGTTTACTCTTAAAATCGGATGGAACCGTCTGGGGAACAGGTGATAACTACCATGGGGTACTCGGAAATGGTACGTATGAGACGACGTATATTTTGTTTCCCTGTCCCGGAGTTGCAAACGCCACACAGATAGCGGCGGGCGGTTCCCACTCCCTCGCGCTTGCTTCTGATGGTAGCGTAATGGCATGGGGAGATAATCACGGGGGGCAGTTGGGCGATAACATGAATGAACTGACCTCCCCCATAGCCATCTTCGTTCCCAACCTTGTAGGAGCGACGCAGGTACAGGCGGGGAGTGCCTACTGTGTCGCCCTCAAATCGGATGGAACGGTGCAGGCTTGGGGTGATAACGCTGATGGTCAGCTTGGCAACGGTGGGCATGGCAAAAGAGACGTACCCCAAATGGTCGCGGGAGTAGGCGAGATCCTACAGGTTTCGGGTGGCTTCTATCACCAACTCGTTTTGCAGCCCAACGGAACCGTGTGGTCATGGGGAAACAATTTTGCTGGGCAGATTGGCGATGGAACCTATGTTGAGAGAGATTCTGCGGTCAAGGTTCCCGGGTTGAAGAACATTGTTCAGGTTGCGGGCGGAGCTTTTCACTCTCTCGCTCTAAAGTCGAATGGAACCGTATGGGCGTGGGGAGATAACTACTACGGCGAACTAGGAGATGGAGGCAGCGAACAAAGCAGTGCCGTCCCTGTGCAGGTTCAAGGGTTGACGAATGTTGTACAGATATCTAGCGGAGCCTTCTCCTCATTCGCTGTCAAATCGGATGGAACCGTATGGGCGTGGGGCGACAACTACTTCGGTGAACTAGGAGATGGAGGCAGTGAGTACTTCAGCAACGTCCCTGTACAGGTCGCGGGTATTACTGGCGTGACACAGGTTTCAGGGGGGGCTTTCCACGCGCTTGCAATTAAATCGGACGGAACTGCGTGGGCATGGGGCGACAACTTCTTTGGCGAACTGGGAGATGGCGGTAACGAGTACTACAGCGGCATCCCCGTGCAGGTTCAAGGTATCGCCACAGCGATACAGATAAGCGCAGGGTACTTCTACTCCGTCGCTCTTCTTGCCGATGGTTCGGTATGGACGTGGGGCGATAACTACTTTGGCGAACTAGGAGATGGCGGCGACGAGTACTACAGCGGTGTCCCGGTACTGGTCGCGGGGCTACCAGGAGCCGTTCAGGTAGCGGCGGGCGGCTCCCATGTCCTCGCGCTTACGATGGATGGAAACGTATGGGCGTGGGGAGCCAACTTCTCTGGACAACTTGGCGACGCTTCTGCCGAATTCGTTAGCCCCATTCCTATACAGGTGATGGACTTAATGAACCAGACTTTTATTGGTGCAAGCGGAGACAACAGTTTCTCAACGCAAGCCGTTGTACAAAGCACCACCATTACCGCCCCCAATGTGACGGTACCTTTCGCGAAGTCCTTCAAACTATCCGCGACTCTCAAAGTCGGGGCGTTTGGGAGACTGCTTATAAACCAGCCCGTCTCGTTCTCGGTACACGGAACCCTCATTGGAGTAGCCCGCACGAATGCCGCAGGCAAGGCGATTATCTCTATTGGAGCTTCCTCCGACTTCGCAACGGGAGCCCATGCCATTGACGTTGCCTTTGTAGGCAGTGGAATCTATAGCGGCTCTCAGGCGACTTCAACCCTCACTGTGGTCAAGGCGGACACCACTCTCTTCTTCACGGCGATTTCAGGGCGCCCCGGAGACACTAAAAAGCTCGCCGCAACCCTAAGGCGCAAATCGGATGGAGCACCTATTAGCGGTCAAGCCCTAACCTTCAAAATAGACGGCAATGTTTTCGCCACTCCCACCACAGATGGAACGGGGAGAGCCACCCTTCAATACAAGTTCGGCGAAGACTATGCAGTAGGCTCTCATACCATGACGGTAGAGTATGCTGGCGACGCTGACCACAATGCAAGCGTAGAGAGTGGAGACCTCACGGTAAACCAGTCGCCAACCAAAGTCAGCGCGAGTTCTCTATCGGGGAAAGCGGGGAAAACCGTGGTTCTCAAGGGGAAACTCATTCGCCTGTCCGACAAGGCTCTCGTGATAGGTCGGACAGTGCGCTTCCAAATTGAGGGAGTAGATGTAGGCAGTGCGGTATCAGATGCCAATGGCAACATAAAGTTGGACTATACGATACCTCTCACTTTGGCGGCGGGCAATCACGTCATCACCGTGCTCTTTGATGGAGACTCTTTCTACCTGAGTAGCACGGAAACCAAGGCTACGCTAACGGTCAAGTAGCCCTAGCGCATTGGCTATTACGCTATCCCCTGCACTTTTAAGTGCAGGGGATTTGTAACTACTCAGCAACCCTACCCGCGAAGCGAGTTCACTCACAAAGTAACTCACGAGGGTTTTCATCCGCCCTATCTCTCACTTGAAATAGTAGACGAACAAGCGTTGAAATCCAAGAGTGACTTGGAAGCAGTTGAACCACGTGACGCAGTTCTGTAGGGTAAGTAGCTCGCCTTTTAATATGTAGATATAAGTCTATTGTTTGGAGCAAGTTACTTAGAGGGTGTTGAAAAATTCTCAAAATGTGGAATAACGTTGTTATCATGTCCCGACAAAGTTACCCCACTGACCTCACCGATGGTCAATATGCGCTAATCGCGGCTCTTCTCCCTGC
>JAPLCR010000672.1 GCA_026392135.1 Armatimonadota bacterium | reverse complement strand
ATGTTGTTCTCGATTGTGGGGAAGAGTAGTTGTGTAGAGTGCGCCTGACTGGGATCGAACCAGTGGCCTCTTGCTTCGGAGGCAAGCGCTCTATCCGCTGAGCTACAGGCGCATATAAACCAAACAGAATGGAACCAAAAGGGGCGGTTCCGGATAGTATCATACCATAATATGGTGGTAATCGCAAGGTATGTATACGCCTCTACGCGTTCAAAAAAAGGTGGTGGAACCCAAACACTTGAGTAGAATGTACAGAAAAAGCATAATTGTCCAGAACAACACAAGTACACCGATTTCCTTGACATAAAGCACGACTAAAGGTAAACTAGAAACTAGAATTTGGGGGCCCATAGCTCAACGGCAGAGCGCCCGGCTCATAACTGGTTGGTTGCAGGTTCGAATCCCGCTGGGCCCATTTTCTCCACTTCCCAGACTCCACACCTTTTCTTCGAGGCAACCGTATGACCCTTGGACTAACGAATAGATTTGTACTCTCTGCTCTTGTACTTTTGGGGGCAGTTGTGGGCATTGCTGGTGCTACAACTGCACACCGCAAGCCTTCCTCAAAACAGATACCCGACCTACATGACCCGCGTGAAGTACACCTTACCAACGTGCGTCAGCTTACCTTTGGGGGACAGAACGCTGAAGCCTACTTTAGCAGAGACGGCAAAAAGCTGATTTTCCAGAGCGAAAATAGTGAGTACCCGTGCGATCAACAGTTCGTAATGAACATTGACGGCTCAGGTGTAACTAGAGTGAGTACGGGGACGGGGCGCACAACGTGCGGATGGTGGTACAATAACGGAAAGCGAGTTCTGTTTTCCTCTACACATGGTGCTGACAGCAAGTGTCCACCCAAACCTGACTTTTCGCACGGGTACGTCTGGCCCGTCTATCCCACCTATAAGATCTATTCGGCTAAGCCCGACGGAACCGACACAAAAGTAGTCTTTCCGCAAAACTTGAAAGAGGGTGAAGAGGCAGGTTACAACGCAGAGTCGGTCATCTCTCCCGATGGCAAAAAAATAGTTTTCTGTAGCGATAGAGGCGGAGACCTTGACATTTGGGTGATGAATATCAACGGAACCAATGCCCATCAATTAACCAAGAGGCTTGGTTATGAGGGTGGACCATGGTGGTCTCCCGACGGTAAGCGCATCGCTTTCCGCGCCTTCTACCCCTCTACCGATAAGCAGAGGGACGACTACACCTCGCTCCTTAAACTACACCTCATTCGCCCAAGCACCCTAGACCTTTATGTAATGGATGCGGACGGCACGAATATCCATCAGGTAACGAACGACAGCAAAGATAATGTGGCGAGCTTTGCGCCAAGTTGGACGCACGATGGAAAATCGCTCGTCTTTGCCTCGAACCGTTCTGACCCCAAACGCCGCAAGTTTGAGGTTTACAAGATCAATTTGGACGGGACGGGACTTGAACGTATTACCTACGGAGACCAGTTTGATGGTTTCCCTGTTTTCAGCCCAGACGGAAAGCGTTTTGTTTTTGCTTCGAATCGACACGGTAAAGTCCCACATGAAACGAATGTCTTTATTGCCGACTGGGTTCCCTAACTCTTCCACATGGTGACGGAATATGTCGAGTGCCACTCCGCGCCTCGTTACAACTGAACCAAAGGCACAATCTCCAACTGCCCAGCCAACAACTCCGCTGGGATGGGGGCAGATTGTGCCAATTCATCGTCTGCCAGTCATCACAAAGACCCCTGTAATGATTATGATGGGAGCGTATTTGTCACAGGCGGAGTTTCGCCTACAAACCGTCATGGCAACCATGCTACTCGGCTCCCTCTTGTGGACAACGCTCTATTTCTACAACGAAGTTGCAGATATTACGCTCGAAAAGAAGCAAACAGTGCGGCGCGACATCTGGATTACCTGCTTCGTACTCACGACTCTCACCGTGGTAATGGGGTTTGCCGTCAAGTGGAGCGTAGGGGTTTGCCTTCTTGCAATGGCTCTAAGTCAGTGGGCATACTGTTCACCCCATGTCCGTCTCAAACGTAACTGGCAAGCAAATATTCTACTAAGCGGAACTATAAACCCTATTCTACGCTTCACCTGTGGTGCAGTGTGGGGAACAGGTATGCCCTGGCTCCTGTTGGGGATGTATGTTCTCTTAAACATCGGTGCCACAATTCGCACTCGCACCCTACTCCGAAGCCGTGATGAAGGATTGCAGTACTCGCAAGCACCTCTGTGGCTAGAACAAGTCGGAAAAGCGACCACATTGCTCGGGTTTTCCTGCGCGATATTCCTTATTGCACACCACAATCTGCCGCCCATTTTTCTGCTATTCTTCCTGATTGCCGCGGCGTATTCGGTCTATGCGTGGTCAGGGAAAGTGACACAGATGGGGCAGTTACGACGAGGATGGCTCCTCTTCGCGGCTCTCTCTGGGTTTGCAGTCTGGGTACTCTTTAAGCATTAAAGGAGGTGATACGTGAGTGATACCTGCATCTTCTGTAAAATTGCGTCGAAGCAAATTCCGGTAGAAGCCCTCTACGAAGACGCAAACTTTATCGCGTTTCGCGACATGAACCCGCAAGCACCTATCCACATACTTATCATTCCAAAAGTGCATATTGAGACGATTATGGAACTAGACAGCGAAACATTGATGACGGGTGCATTTCGTGCAGTACAGGCGACTGCCCAGTTACTCAACCTCACCGCGGAAGGCTTCCGCACTGTCGTTAACTGCCGGGAAAATGGCGGGCAGACAGTATACCACCTGCATTTTCATCTGCTAGGCGGACGCTTTATGCAGTGGCCCCCCGGTTAAAAAGAGTCAAGAGCTAACACAATGACAGCCCAACCAGAATCCTCCGAACCCTCTTCAGAACAAGAAGAGGCGGATGCGAAGCAGGCGAAAGCCCTACAACGCAGCCGCCGCCTTGGAACACTTATTTTCTATGTAACCCGTACTATATTTCACACGCTAAGAATTACCTATGTGAACAAAACAGCCCTTGACCCAAAGGGTAAAGGTGTGATCTACGTAACATGGCACGGGCTTTCACTTATTCCGGCTAATGAGTTCGCAGGTAAAAAGTACTGGGCACTGATTTCGCTTTCACGCGATGGCGAACTCCAAAACCACATTTTCCATCGGCTCGGCTTTCACACAATTCGTGGCTCAACTGGGCGAGGCGGGGTCAAGGGTGCTTTACAGATGGCTCGCAAAGTCAAAGAGGGAGGCGTGTTAGCGTTCACTCCGGACGGACCGCGAGGTCCTACGCATAAATGCCAACTGGGCGTAATAATGATGGCAGAAAAGTCAGGGGCACCTATTATTCCAATGGGGCTTAGCTCGCGTTGGCGCATTCTCGTCAAGAGTTGGGACTCCTACATGGTTCCCCTCCCCTGTTCACGCGCCTACTATGTGTTGGGAGAGCCGTTTTATGTTCCTGCTGGGCTGGATGATGCAGGGCGCAGAGCCTATGCCGTACAGTTAGAAACGCTTATTAACCGTGTCGAAAAACAGGCAGAGGAGATGGCAGGGCGCAAGGATTACCCGGCTGAATGGCAGACTGAGGAGGAGGCAAAAACATGAGCAACTTCGAGCCAACGCTGCAGTTGACGCAAGACCAGATAGACTTCTATCATCGCGAGGGCTACCTCGTTCTGGATTCTATTACCACACTTGATGAAATAGCGTGGATGCGCGACGTGTATGACCGCATCTTTGAACAGAAAGCGGGGCGCGAAGAGGGAAACCAGTTCGACCTAGCGGGTACAGATGAAGAGGGAGCGCGCGAAGCCCTTCCACAAATACTCGCGCCTAGCAAGTACGCCCCCGAACTAAAAGAGGGACTCTACCGTGTGAATACGGCGCATATCGCGAAACAGTTGCTAGGCTCTCTCGCCACTGTGGGGGGAGACCATGCGATATTTAAGCCTGCGGGCTACGGCGCGACGACTCCTTGGCATCAAGATGAGGCGTACTGGAACCCCATGATGACCTACAACTCATTTAGCCTCTGGCTCCCGCTACAGGAGGCGACGCTTGAGAACGGTTGCCTCTGGTTCGTTCCGCGTAGCCACAACTGGGAGGTGCAACCTCACCACTGCATCAACAACGACCCTCGTATTCACGGCTTAGAGATAGACACGATAGACGCTTCTTTGGCAGTGGCGTGTCCCATTCCGGCGGGGGGGTGTACGATACACCATAACCGCACGGCGCACTATGCGGGAGCCAACACCTCTACAACTCCTCGCAGGGCTTTAATCGTCGGGTGCGGTATGCCCGCGACACATAGGGAGACTCCACGCACATTCTACTGGAACGAGATGAAAGAGACCCCGCGTGAAGCCCGCGCGAAGGTGGCGGAAGCCAAAGCGCAAACGTAATGAGCGCGTTCCTCCTCTATAACCTCGTTCTCGTCCTAACCTCGCCGCTCATAGCGCTGTACCTCCTGCAACGCTACCTCTCTGGCAAAAGCAAGCCCGGCTGGAGGGAGCGCTGGGGGCATCTACCGTCCGCCTTCCACTCAAAACAGGGCGGCAGACCGCGAATATGGATGCACGCGGTATCGGCGGGAGAGGTGGTCGCGGCAGTTCCTATCTTGCGTGAACTGCGTTCGCGCCTCCCCGAATACGACTTCTACTTCTCGGTCATCACTCCTGCCGGCTACGAAATGGCGGAACAACAGGCAAAGCCCTATGTAGAGGGTATCTTCTACTCCCCGTTCGATTTCGCGTGGGTGGTTCGCCGCGTTGTTCGCGCCCTTCGCCCCGCCCTTTTTGTCAGCCTAGAGAGCGAAATCTGGTTCAACCTCCTGCACACCCTCAAACGAAACGGTGTTCGCACCGTCATGGTGAATGGGAGGATCTCAGAGAAGTCGTTTCGCCGCTCCCAAAAGGCGCGTTTTCTCTTTCGGTGGGCTATCTCCAATATAGACCGTATGCTCATGCAGTCAGCAGGAGATGTGGAGCGTATCTGCGAACTCGGCGGCGTATCGCCGACGGATACGGGGCGCGTGCGCGTTCTGGGCAACTCGAAGTTCGACCAAGCCGTTCAACGCCTGACTGCGGAACAGGTAGCAACTCTCAAACAGAGCCTCAAACTGCCTCCGAACGCGCCCGTATTGGTGGCAGGTAGCACACGAAGCCCGGAGGAGGAGGAGGTCATTTTCAGTGCCTATAACACCCTTCTTAAGGAGTTTCCCGACCTCTGCCTTGTAGTTGCGCCCCGTCAGATTACTAGAGCCGAAGAGGCAAGCGAGGCGATGCTGAAAGCGGGACTGTCTCCTGTTCGCCGCACACAGTTAGGTACCTCTCCTACGCTCGTCCGTCACCTGATACTAGACACAATGGGGGAACTCGCAAACGTCTACGCCGTAGCGACCTTCGCCTTTGTGGGGAACAGTTTCCCCCCTGTCGTGAAAGGGGGTGGGCAGAACCTTCTACAGCCTCTCGCGCACGGCAAGCCTGTTCTTTTTGGACCCCAACACGCCACAATTCGCTCGGAGGCGCAGATGGTAACGGAGGCGGGAGTAGGATTCTGTGTACAGAACGGTGAAGAACTCTTTGAACGCGCACGAAACCTCCTGAACGACCCTGCTACCTGCGAAGCCATAGGGCAGAGAGCATTGGAGCTGATGGAGGCGCAGAGGGGTGTCTCAGCGCGGTATGCCGAACAGGTCGTAGAACTCTTGACAGGGAGGAACGCAAGCGCATGAGCAAGACGTGGGGTTGTATCCGTTTACGCTGATCTATGGCGCTATTGTGTGGCTGCGGAACCGGCTTTATGATGTTAATTTTTATAATTCGATACGGTTCAGTCTGCCGGTGATAAGCGTGGGTAACCTATCAACGGGTGGTACGGGCAAAACCCCGATAACGCAAGCCATCGCTCGGATGTTTCGCACTCAAAATAGAAAAGTGGTGATTCTGAATCGGGGCTATAAGGGCGATAATGAGTACGGTTGCGCCATTGTATCGGATGAAACATCTGTCAAACTAACCTCTCAACAGGCGGGCGACGAAGCCTTTATGCTCGCCTCGACTCTTCCGGGGGTTCCCGTCGTGGTAGGGAAAGAGCGCAGGTTCACGGGCGAGGTCGCGATAGACGCTTTCAACCCGGACGTGATTCTGTTAGACGATGGGATGCAGTTTTGGCAACTTCACCGCGACGTCGAGATTTGCCTCATCAACGCCTGCGACCCGTTCGATAACGGCGGGACACTTCCCCGCGGACTACTGCGCGAACCCATCTACCACATTCGCCGCGCCTCTATCGTTATTTTGACCCACGCCCTCCGCGCCGAAGCCCGACAGGTCGCCGCCCTGACCGCAAAGGTGAATCTTCTCGCCCCGGATATGCCCCTCTTTACCGCAGACCTCTACCCTATCGGACTGCGCGACATTAAATCTGGGAAAGAGTTGCCGCTAGAGGCGTTGGACGGTCGGCGCGTCATCGCCTTCTCCGCGCTTGGGAACCCCTCTAGTTTTGAGTCGATGGTGGGCGAGTTGGGGGGCGTTCTCTCTGCCCGACATCGTTTCCGAGACCACCACGCCGTGACTCTCTCCGAACTTGGCGAGATGTATTCGGAGGCGCACGCCGCCTCCGCTGTCGCGCTTATCACTACGGAGAAGGACGCGGTGAAACTGCCCGAACTTGAGGCGGATATACCTATCTGGACGGTTCAGGTGGAGATGCGCCTGAATGAACCCGATGCGTTCTATGCGCTTCTCTCTCGTCTCTGTTTCTCTTCTCCGAAGGGGTGAAAGCCATGAAACATTCTCTACTCTGGTTGGGATTGATGGCTCTGTTGGGACTTGTTTCGGGGTGCAAGCGCGAGGATTGTAAAGTAGTGGTGGAGGTGCATAAGGATGGCTCTTACCGAAGAATCACGAAGTTTGATAGGAATGGAGATAAGCCTTACACTTTAGAAAACAGATATGTTCTGCCAAAAGGCGCCGGATGGAAGGTTTCTCACAACAGTGTCCCCGCGTATACCACTGTTCACGGGAAACGCAAATTCGACGGGTTTTCGGAATCGTATGGGGCGGAGCGAAACTGCAAGGAGGGCGAAACCATCAACGGCGACATCTCCATCAGAGCGCCGAAAGACAAGGCACTTCCGCCAGTCGTTGTGAATAGTGTAACGGTTCAGCGTCTCTCGCCAACGCAGATAGAGTATCGCGAAACTCTAGAATGGCAGGGACCTAGGACAGATATTGACTTCGTAAGCAAACAGTCTCTGAAAGATGCTGAACTTTTCGGCATTTTGAAACGCAAGTTTCCCGCGAATCTGCTCACGCCTGAAAGAACTCAGAAACTTCAAAACATCCTCCTACATTCGCTCTGGCGCTCCTGGTTCTCACGTAAACGCGATTCGTTCTGGTGGAAATTAGAGAGAAATGAGGAGGAGGCGTTCAGAACCTCCTACGCCCCGTTACTGACAAGCGTTTTGGAGACGGTTTTTGGCTCTGATTTGTCCGCTGTGCAACGCTCCGCGATAGTCCGCGCAAGCTCCCTTGAGTTTAGAACGCTCTGGATAGCGTGCCGTAAAGAGAAGGACGAAGAGCCGACGCGCTACGACCCAGCGCAACACATCACGTTCGCTGTTACCATGCCGGGGCGAGTCGTAGAGACAGACGGTCAGACGTTCAACATGAGGACGCTCAAATCCATGCAAAAAGAGTTCAAGCAAGGCAAAAAACCAGGTCGCAACGTAACAAACAAGGACGTGGCGAACGCTATGAGCGAATGGTTAGGCGTTAAAATCACTGCTGACGAACTCTTTTCGGAACGTGTTGTTATATGGCAGGTAGACACTACCGCCGCTATGCTGGAACCCATTGAGTTGCGGGCGGTGTGCGAAGTGAAGCCATAGAGACGAAACGTCTCTGGAAAGGTGGTCGGAATGAAAAACCAATCTCGAAAAAGCCTTGTGTTCACCGCGCTGTTCTGCCTATTAGGGCTATTGACAGGGTGCGGACGGGCTGTTATCTCTACGGAGATACAGAGCGATGGAACTTGGAAGCGCGTTGTCAAACTCTACGGCGTTGCGCCCAACGGCACTCCTTTAGGCGGGGGCGCAGGAGGCGTGATGACGCTGGATAAGACCTTCCTGCTTCCGAGCGGCGCCGGTTGGAAAACGACGCGCAAGATAGAGACATCAGAGGCGAAAGCGAAAAATGGGGCGGAGAACCCCTTTGACGGAAAGTCCGAGGTATATACCGCCGAGCGCACCCTGAACGCAGGGGACTCGCTTGACCACGATGTCGCTATAAAGTCCGGCGACGCTAACGTGACCGCGCCTGTTGAGGTGAATACCGTAAGCGTGAAGCGTCTCTCACCCACTCGCCTAGAGTACGTCGAGGTGATTAAGTGGAAGGGGGAGAAGCCTACTGCGGCGAATTTTGCGGAGATGCCTATTACCGATAAGAGGTCTTTAGACAGCCTGAAACTGCTCCTCCCCGCGAATCTTCAGACACCCGCCTACCTGACGAAACTTCAGAAAAACGTCTCAAAAGAGGTGTGGCACCTCCTATTTGGTCCCGGAGACCCGCTCTTCTCAGAGATATTCCAGATGATGTTCTTGCCCGATAGCGTAGAGCGAAAGTTAAGGCGGCAGATGTACGACACCTTTGACCGCGCTCTTCAAGAGACCTACGGGGCGGAACTAACCCAAGACCAACGCCGCTCTATTGTGCGGAAGATAGCCGCCGAGCAGGTTAAAGAGTTCAAGAGTAGCGCGGAGAAAACAAAGGCAGATGCGCCGGGACTAATGAACGGCGGAGGCGGGAAGGATAGTAGCCTCGCAAACCTGACCGTCCTGACCTTCAGCGTGAAAGTTCCGGGCAAGGTAGTTGAGACAAATGGGGACTACGATCCAGTTACGAACGAGGTCTACTGGAGTTTCTACTCCCCCGCGCCCATGATGGGGGATGTAGTGTTGCGTGTTGTGTGCGAAACGGGCGAACAGAAATAGATAGAGGACATAGCGTATGCTTTTAGACAGTACCCCTCAACTGCGGGCGGTTCAGTTCGGCGCGGGAAACATAGGAAGGGGGTTTCTCGCTCAACTCTTTTATGAGAGCGGCTTTGAGGTTATTTTTGTGGATGTGGCGGATGCCGTGGTAGACCTTCTGAATGCGCGGGGCGAGTACTCCATTCACATTGTTGGCGAAGGCGCGGAGGAGGTTCTCGTACGCGGGGTACGCGCAGTAAACGGTAAGCGGGTCGCCGTTGTCGCGGAGGAGATAGCGAACGCCGCAGTACTCTGTACAGCAGTTGGTGCGAACGCCCTTCCCTATATCGCTCCCGCATTGGCGGAGGGCTTGCTCCTTCGTCATAAAACGAATGGCTCCACAGTAAACATCCTGCTCTGCGAAAACCTTCACGACGCGTCCACCTTCCTACGGAATCACGTCGCGAAACACCTGCCAGATGAGAGTAGGGAGGCGATACTTGCGAAAACGGGGTTTGTGCAGGCGGTGGTCAGCCGCATGGTTCCCGTGCAGACGGAGGCAGACCGCGCTCAAGACCCGCTCGCGATAAGCGTAGAGGCGTATAAGCGGCTTCCTATAGATGCAAATGCTCTTGTTGGCGCTCTCCCCGAAATCGTCGGCGTTGTCGCAGTCCCCAACTTCCTCGCTTACGTCGAGAGAAAGCTCTACACCCACAACTGCGCTCATGCGGTGTTAGGCTATGTTGGACACGCGAAGGGCTATCAGTACGGCTACGAAGCTCTACAAGACCCCGCGATTCTCGCCCTGCTGACCGCGGTAATGCAGGAGACGGGCGCGGCTCTGATTCGGAAGCATGGCTTTGACCCCGCCCAACATCAGGCGCACATCGCCGACCTTCTCAAGCGATTTGAGAACAGAGCACTAGGCGATACCTGCCTCCGCCTTGCACGCGACCCTCTCCGCAAACTTGCGCCGGAGGACAGGCTCGTAGGCGCGGCGAGGCTGTGCGAGTCGCAGGAGGTCTCTCCCGCCGCTACCGCACAAGCCATCGCCTACGCGCTACATCATAACGACCCTGCCGACCCCGCCACCGTTCGCCTACAAGAGCGTATCGCGAATGAGGGGTTAGAGAGAGCCTTGCGGGAGGTGTGCGGTATCCTATCGGGCGAAGGACTGTATGGGCTTGTGACGCGCAACTATACTGCGTTAGAGAATTAGTCAGGAGAAATGTATCCATGTCCGTCGAAATCCGCGCCATTCTTGAAGAGGAGCGCGACGAGTGTGTTCAACTGTGGTGCGCCGTATGGGGCGGAGAGGCGAACCGCCCCTATTTTAGCAAGTACTTTTATGGCGACGTGGAGTGGCTACCCTACTACACGATTGTAGCAAAAGAGGATGGCAAACTCGTCAGCGCGGTGCATATCTGTAAGCGAACCGTACCCTGCGGCGACTATCGGCTTACGATGGGCGGCATCGCGAACGTAGCGACTCTACCGGAGCATAGAGGCAAGGGCTACAACACGCAGTGCCTACAAAAAGCGGTTGAGGTGATGGAGGCGGATGCAATGGACTTTTCGCTCCTCTTCACCGGCATCAATGGCTACTATGCGCGGCTTGGGTATGAGACTCTGCCCGGAACCCTCTACTCAGGCAAAATTCGCGCCGACTTCGCGCCCTCCCCTTCGCCCTACACCGTCCGCCCCGCGAATCTGGAGGATGTTCCCGCCCTATATGCGCTCTACGAGCAGTACAACGCACAGCGTCCCCTCTCAGTACAACGCACTCCCGCCTACTGGCGCGACTGGTGCAAAGTGTCTGCTACAAGCATTCCAGAGGGAATTACCGTAGCGATGGACACAAGCGGGAGAGTGGTTGGGTATCTTCGCAGGGGGCATTTCACTTCGGCGGCGGCATACAGCGAGGAGGAGTTGGAGGTTCGTATCACAGAGTGCGCGTTCGATAGTAGCGACCCGCAAGGTATCGCGCAAGCCCTCTACGCGAAGGTAGCGCACGAATTACTAGCCGCTGGCGCGACGCGCCTCCGGCTCGGTATGCTCCTTGACCCTGCTATTGAGGCGGCGGTCGCTCCTATCCTAGAGACGATTGAAGCCTCCGAAGCGCGGTACGGAATGTTCCGTATTCTGCACCCTACGAATCTTCTCAAGAGCCTCACATTTGAGATGAATGAGCGGTGGGCGCAAGCGGGAAGACCCAAAGGCAGTATCACAATACAGACCCCTTACGGCTACACGCGCCTTGACGCGACGGGCGAATTTTTCAGGGTAAGCGAAGTGGCTGGCGCAGAGAGAGCTATCACGCAGGGCGAGTTTCTGGGGCTGCTTTTCGGGTCGAATGCGCCTCAGAGCGTCGCGAAAGGCGAAGAGGCGCTCTACACCGCGCTCTTTGAGAAGCGGTATCCGTGTTTCTGGGGCGCAGATGGATTCTGAGGAGTTGTCTCTCAAAATCGTGTTTAGATTGGTACTCAGCTTGCCCAAGCAGTAAAGGACATAAGCCCTCCCCGCTCATTCAAATCCCCCTCTCCCAACATTGGGAGAGGGGGATTTGAATGAGCGCAACACCTTTTTCGCCATATAATATGGACTGAGGGACAACGAACACTCTGTATTCAAAAGGTGTTATCAGGGTTGATTAACGCGCTTTGGGCATATTCTTATTGAAAGCATCGATAACGACTTTACGCTCAGATTCGGTCATTTTAGGAGCCGTCTCCTTTAGGATGTTCTCAAAAGCCTCTATCTCCTCTGCGCTTCCGGGATAGCCGATGTTAGCCTCTTTCGGCATACGAAGAGAGTCTGATATCTTTTTGCCGTTCGCATCTAAAATGGCGTAAAAGGGCAGACCCGCCTTTGTACCGCCAAGCTCTTCCAGTACCCTTCCGCCACCTGGGTTCTCCAACGACCTCTTCTTTTCGTTCTCCTGCACGTCCAACCTAACAAAATTATAGTGTGTCTCCATCACTTTACGCACATCTTCCTCCTCCAAAACGGCTTCAAGGCGTTTGCACCACCCGCACCAAGAGGCGTGAAAAATCACAAAAACGCGCTTTTCCAACCCCTTTTTGCCGTGTGGCTTTGCCTTCTTAACAGCAGCTTTCAGGAGGGTATCCGCTGAAAGCGGAGGAGTAGATTTGACGGCAGGCTTCGAGGTCGGAGTCTCTTGAGCCAGAGACGTAAGGGACGGGGCAAGCACCGCCAAACAGAGTAGAGAGAGTATTGTAATAGTAGAGCGCATAGTAACGACTTCCTTTCATTTTCAAACAACGTATAGAGTTCCAAATACGTACACGAAGCACACTCATTGTGAGTTGGGCTTGTAGATGTTAAAGAGCACTGTTAAGACAAGCCTCTTGCCGTCCAAGGTAGTCAGGGTTATCTCTCCACGCCCATCGCCTACTGGTATCTGCTTTCCTAATGTGACGCGCACATACGCAGAGTTACCTTTTTTGTCCACTAAACGTGCCGACATATAGGGCTGTTTCGGGGTGATTTTGAGGCTATCGAATATCTGCGCCGACTTTGCGCGGATCAAAACATCCCTCTGGTGTGTTTTACCTACCTCTACAGAGCCGAACACAACAATATCCGGTAGTGCCTGAATGTCTCCATGCACTGTTGCCTTCACCTGTGCCCATACGCCGCCCAATGCAATAACCGGATCTTCTGTTGGAACTTTTGTGTTTACTATTTTGGGTGCGATATAGATTTCACCGGAGACACGCCCTATCGGCGCACTTGAGGTAAGCGACACCTTATATATCTGGACATACGTTTTTCTGCCATTACGGAACTCTACCGTGGGGCGCGAGTCTTGCGGCTGTACACGCACATTAGGCGAACTACAAACAAGTGGAGGGAACTTACCTCCCGCCGCTAAACGGGCATCTAATCGCACAAGCAAGGGAAGTGTTGCGCCCCCTGCGGCGGCTACATCCGCGAAGTTGATCAGTTTTGGCTCGAAGATAACGATAGGGTTTATATCCGCGAGTATCTCCAGTGATGCCAGTGGCACAGGATCTGCGCCCGAAAAAAGATAGACGAACTTGCTCTGCGAACCGGGTTTAAGACGTGCCGTATGTACTGTTACCGAGACCTTGGTACTCTGTTTGGGGGGAAGTGAGGTCGTCTCTCTGCCGTCCGCGTCTAAAAGTGCCCCCGTACACCCACAGGTCGTCTCTGTTCTCAGTGAAAGGGGTACAGGGCTGGGATTGTAAACAATAAAATCCCGCTTGAGCAACGCATGAGTTACAGGATCTACTTCGCCGAAATTATACCGCGCAGAGGTTTCGGTAATCCGTTCTACTCCGTTTTTGGCAAGAACAACCAGTTTTGCATTCGTAGGCGGAATGGGTGATGCAGGGGCGATGCCGCCGGGATTACCGTCGAGTGCGCTCAGTACACGTGATAGAATGGTAGCGGCAGTCGCCTTTTGAGGAGCGTCGTCCGCATGGCTGTTGGTATACATGATTTTATGATCGCCATCCAAAACAAAGGCTCGCGGGCAGGGCAGGGCACGATATGGAAGCGTCACTTTTAACTGCTTGTCGGGCAGAAGATGTGTCTGAGCCATGTCGAGGTTGGTCGTACTTGCGAAAGTACGTGCCTCGTCTGCGGCTCCCTGATAGATCACGACAGTTAGAGGAGCAGGAACATTGACGGAGCGAAGTGCCATCTGCTTCATCACATCGCTACGCTGAATTTCGCTCCATTTTTTAGCCGTCTCCAGACACCATTTGCACCCGCAAAAGAAAAAGAGAACTATCGGTCTGCCCTTGTTATCGGTTAGTGAGAAGGTCTCTCCTTGCGTATCCTTGAGACTAAATGGAGGTGCCGGCTTGTTCTCCAAAGGAACAGCGGAGGGACGCTGACAGTAGCGGTTGTGCATAGCAGAAACCGCTGTCTTCGCGGGGGTCATCAAAAAAATGTGCAGTTGAGACTTATAAACGCCCACACCGATTATCTGCCCTTGGTCATTGATACGATAGGCATACCTCAGTCGCCAGCCGGAATCGGCAGGGATAAGGGCGTTCAGATCAAAAGGCTTATCGTTCTCCCATAGGCAGGCGTGCATCTTCTTTTTAGGGTCAGCAGAGGTTCCCACTATCTGCCCTAGGTTGTTGATGTCCCATGCAGAAGAGGGTTCATTACCCAAACTATCCAGTTTTTTGAGCTTGCCATTTCGCCAAACTGCCGCCTCAATCTCCACTTCACTGGTGTCTACCCACCCTGCAATCTCTCCTTTATCGTTGATAGCACGGGCGTGGCTGAGGGTTCCACCAGGATAGATGCCAAGGTCAATGACTCTGCCACTTTTCCAAAGGATAGCGTGCCGCGCTCCTTTAGGGCTAATATCCCCCACCCCAACTGCCCAACCTTGCGAATTTATAGCGTGCGCCGTACTGAAGCGACCTTTGGGGAGGGTACCTAAATCCTTTACTTTACCGTTTTCCCACAAACAGGCATGAGAAGTCTTCTCCACGGTTTCAGAAATCCCAACAATCTGTCCCGACGCATTTATCGCCCATGCTGCATCGTCTTTCCCCCCCAAACCGAGCAGGGTCTCAAACTTGCCGTTGTGAAATACGAAGGCTCTCCCGCGAATGTTATCGTCTAAGGTTTTGGCAAACCCTACTACCTGCCCTTGGGCATTGATATTGGGGGTGTAATGCTTTCCAACGCTCTATATGCAAGCCCCACATCTTCTATGGTATAGCGGAGTTGCGGCTTCTGTTGCGCTAACGCCGCTGGCATCGCACAGAGCAACAGCCCACACAGTGCCAACAACTTAAAACGAAATGTCATCTTAGATACTCCCTGCCGTTGTACAAAGCTAGCTCTCATGCTCATCGGCTTCCGAATCTTCGGTGGGTCGGGTGAGTTTCAAACGCACCTTCGTAACGCGCCTCCCATCTGTCTCCTCCACACTGAGGTAGATACCCTGTGCCTCTGTCGCCTCCCCAGTGACGGGTTGGTGTCCTAGAAGTCCGAAGAGATAGCCCCCTATCGTATCCGCTTCGTCGGTAGGGAAAGCAAGGTCAAGGCGCTTATTCAGGTCTTCCAGAAGCATTCCTCCGTCTACCAGCCAGGTAAGCGGGTCTATCTCCGTCATCATCTTCTCTTCTACATCGTATTCGTCAAGAATGTCGCCCACTATCTCTTCCAGCAAGTCCTCAATGGTAACCACACCGCTCACTACACCGTACTCATCCCTAACTACCGCCATCTGCGATTTGCTACGGCGCATCTCTGCAAGCAGATAACTGGCACGCTTGTTTTCAGGAACAAAGAAGGGCGGGCGTAACAGTTCACTCAGGGTGTGGTTTTGTTTACCATCCAACATTCCTTTCAGAACATCTTTAACATGAATAATTCCGACGATATTATCAAAATTATCCTCAAAGACGGGTAGGCGTGAATGCCCTGTCTCCATGACCATACGAACCAAATCTTCGGGGAGGGTGGAGACCTCAATGGCGATAATGTCTAGGCGCGAGGTCATCACTTTACGGACGATAGTGTCACCAAAATCAAATACGCCTGCGACCATACGCTCCTCCTGCTCTGCGATAATTCCAGCTTCGCGGGAAGAGTGCACGAGGAGTTCTAACTCCTCCACCGAGTGTACGGATGCGTGTTCCGGTACGGGTTCTAAGCCAATGAGCTTCACTACTCCATTACCAACAGAGTTAAGCAGATAGATGAACGGGCGGAAGAGCCGCATAAAGAGGTCTAACGGAACGGTGACCCAAATCGTCGTGTTTTCAGGGCGTTGCAGTGCAATACTTTTGGGCGCAAGTTCACCAAAAACGATGTGAAGTGAGGTGACTATAATAAACGCAATCGTGAGAGCTATGCCGTGAGATGTGAAAAGTGCGCCAGAGGCGGGCAAAAAGCGAAACAACGGCTGCAGAAGCGGAGTCAGGGCAGGTTCGCCCACGAAGCCGAGCGCAAGCGATGCCATAGTGATCCCAAGTTGCGTAGCGGCAATGTAGGTGTCTAGGTGAGCTAGGGCGCGAAATACCCGTTGGGCTTTACGATTTCCCTGATGCGCCAACTCCTCAATACGGGTCTTTCGTACACTGACAAGTGCGAATTCTGCCGCAACGAAAAAACCATTCAGCAAAATAAGAAGAAGAACGGCGCATAGACTAAGAAGTTGTTTGGACAGGTCACTCATGTTGGTCGTTTGTTTGGCAGAAAGGAGTTGTCATAGTCGTACGTATAACCCGACTACCTCCTCCAGAGACGTTAATCCGAACTCATCTCCTGTATTGGCGCAGTTGGTATATGACGTAGCAAGAAAACAAGGCTTCCTGCGATAATATAACAGGTCATAGAGAAGTAGAGTCCCTTGGTATAGCCCCCATGGTCGTGGGTCTTAATCTCTGCCATGATGAGAGGACCAAAGAACCCGCCTAGGTTGCCTACCGAGTTGATAAACGCGATACCTCCCGCGATTGCACGCGCCCCTAGAAGGTTAGTGCTTAATGCCCAGTATGAGCTAGCGGCAATTCTTTCGCCCAGTGCATTCACGGCAAGCCAACCAAGAGTGATTGCGGCGGAGTGGCTAAAGAACGAGCAGGCGAGGTACGCTAGTCCACCTAACGTGTAACCCACGAAAATATGTTGCCGCCGCTTGCCTGTACGGTCTGAGTGCCCCGAAGCGAGTACCATTGCTATCGCACCAACCAGACCGGGTATGACGGTAATGGTCGCAATAAACGAATCTGACCACATTCCTTCGGCGCGGCTCTTGAGCATCTGCGGCACAAAAGCTCCGATCCCATTGCCTCCGGTAGAGGAGATAATAAAGATGAGGCAAATGATAACTACGCGAGGGTCGCTAAGAAATACGCGGGGCGAAAGATGCTTTACACGTAAGCTGTTCTGTTCTTCTAACCGGTGCCGCCCCTCTAACCACTCTACCTCTTCTGCTGAGAGCCACTTTGCGTTCACTGGCATATTGGGCAACCAAATCAGGACTCCAAATCCTATTACGAATGAGGGCAGACCTTCCAGTAAAAAGAGCCACTGCCAACCCGCTAACCCCAATATACCGTTCATTTTCAGCAGCAACCCACCGAGAGGCGCACCTATCAGTCCGACGAGTGCTGTAACGGAGAGAAAACGCGAAATAACCTTTGCACGAGAGGTCATTGGAATAAAATAGGTGAGATAGAGAATGATACCGGGATAGAATCCCGCCTCTGCTATCCCTAAAAGAAACAGCAGTGTGTAGAAACTGAGCGGGGTTGTAATAAACATTAGGGAGGCGGAGATGGCTCCCCAAGTTATCATAATACGTGCAATCCAGCGCCGCGCCCCCACTCGCTCCATGATGAGGTTACTTGGAACCTCAAACAGAAAGTATCCAATAAAAAAGATGCCCACCCCCATACCGTAGACCTAATCGCTAAAGTTCAGTGCTTGCTTCATCTGAAGGGCGGCGATAGTAACGTTGGTTCTATCTAGGATATTGAAAGCGTAGAGGAGGGCGAGAAACGGCACCAGCCGCCTAATCACCTTCTGAACTACAACTTGTTCTGTCTGTTGGTCAAGCAAATGCTCTTG
>JAPLCR010000440.1 GCA_026392135.1 Armatimonadota bacterium | reverse complement strand
TCTTGCTATAGCAACACTGCTTACGGTTGCGCTCTGGTTCGTTCCATACTCCAACTACCTACTCTATCCGCTACGCCTTTTCATCACCTTTATTCATGAGAGCGGACACGCGCTCGCTTCGGTATTGGTGGGAGGACAGGTGGAGTCGTTGCAGGTTTTTTCGAATGGAGGAGGGCTGACCTATAGTCGCGTACCCGTTATCTGGAGTTGGCTTGTAGACTGTGCTGGGTATCTAGGAACGGCACTCTTTGGGGCGGCGGCACTTCATATTGGGCGGGTTAAGGCATTTCGTTCGCCGGGGCGTGTGGCACTCTACCTTATGGCGATCTCGGTCTGGACAATTACCGTACTCTGGGGCTTTCACCCGTTCAAGGATGTTTTTACCATTGGGGTAGGAGCCGCATTAGGTGCAGTGCTGTTTGCACTAGCGAAATTTCTACCTACCAAAGCTGCCGACTTCGCTACAGCATTCCTTGCAATTCAGTGTAGCTTGAACGCCTTGGGCGACATTAGGATACTGCTCTATCTTACGTCAAATGGGAATGACCACAATGACGCGGCAAATATGGCGAAAGTAACAGGGCTTCCTGCCATGTTCTGGGCAGGCGCATGGGCACTCATAGCCATAGGTATCCTGCTGGTCTCATTGAAGTTCTACCTTCGTGCTACGAAGAAGGGTGCCGCACCTCAGAAGGTTCTTGCGTGATGAAGCGGGATACAGTGACGTATAACCTGACAAGCGATGGGGCTTGTGAACACTGCGGAGGGTACGTAGTTGCGGAGACGAAGCGTTGTCCGCAGTGTAGCAAGTTTCCCATCAAACTCCACCACTGCCCAAAATGCAAAAACGTAAGCGGTGCAAGCGAGGCGAAGTGTTGGAAATGTGGGCGTGTATTCATGCCAGAGGGGGACTACCTATGAGCTATGTTGGGGCGCAACCCTCTATAAGAAGAGTATCTTATATGCAGCAGGTATACGCCACACTGACAGGGATGTTCCTCTTTGCAGGAGGTGTGGGCTTTGCCGTGAGTAGGGCGGCTACTCACTCTCCAACGGGGATTCAATGCGCTCTGTTCATTTTGGGGCTAGTTTTCATGGGGGCTGTCACCTACAGCCTACGCAAGGAGGGCGGGCTAAATGCGCTCTGTCTCCTTCTCTTTATGGCTATTGTCGGGTGGTTTGGCGGCGTACTTACCCTAGAGCATGAGATAGTTGTCGTCACCTGTTATCTCTGCGTGCTAACCTCATTTGGAACACTCTGGGCTTGGAGCCTTGCTTCAACCGAAAAGCTGAACTTCTGGTACGGATTTGTGTGGTGCGTCCTGACATCTTTGGCAGTTTTGTGGTGCGTGCAAACGGCGTACCCTACCTCGAAAGAGCATCTACTGCCCATTGGAGGAGTAGTCTCGGTCATAACGCAGGTGTATCTGTTGTGCAGTAGTGCGGGTATCACACAAGAACACGCTTCCAATGGAGTGATAACTGGTGCGAGTAGCCTACTTTTTAAAAATGTAGGGGATGTACTCTTTACATATGATACCGTTGAGGTACTTTGGCAAGGGCTTTTTGAGGTACTCTGGCAAATCCTCTCCTCCTTCTGGTGGGTGTAAACCAAGCCTCTCCGCAGCCTCCGCAAGTAGTGCTTGCGGAGGTTACGCCTACTGTTTCCAAAATGCCTTCTGTTCTGCTGACATCTCCAGTGCCTCCTCTACTGCCTTTTCAAATGTCTGCTGTTCGCCTACTCTGGGCACATCTGGTGACTTAAACATTGCCCCTTTCGCAAGTTGGGGCGGTAGTTGGAGATAGGCGCGAATCTGCTCTGTCGTCACTTCCAGTAGCTGTGAAAGCCGCTCTATGAGGGCGTTCGGTACACTGTTTGCAACTAGCAGTCTGTCTTGTAGTTTGGCGATAAGCGTCACCCCAATACTGACTTGTTGTGCTAGTGTCTTGACACTCAATCCCTTCTCTTTTGCAATGGCGACAAGGCTTTGAAGCGGTTGTAGGTTCGCTTCCATTTTTGCACGCTGTTCCGTCAACACAGACGCGCCAATAGCCAGTGTCTGCTCTATGCTTACTGAGTAAGCACTACGCTCCTCTGCTACATGGAGTATAGGCTCTGCACTTGCCCATAGCACCATATCCTGTGCCTGATTAGGGTACGCCTGCATCCACTCCTTGAGCGGTTTAGGTACGCGGGAAGCCTGGTCTTCGCTCCACGCCGCGTACAGCGCATCCAGTTCCATATCATTTTGGCTCATTATTCTCTCCTCTTCTTCCCATTTCTCAATGCTCCAGTCTCTCGTGTCCTAATTAGCCATCGATCGCCACTCTGCCAAACGCCGCTCTGCCCGGGTAAGCAGATTTCTAACTGTGCGCTCACTTACCTTTAGTTTGTCGGCAATATCTTGCTGTCCCCAATCCTCGTAGTGAAACAGGTAGAACGCCATTCGCTCCTCCACTTTCAGCTGTGCCAACGCATCGGCAATTTCGGCACGAGCATCACTGGAGAGTGCCCTCTTATCCGGTAGAGTAGCGAGCTTGTCCACCGTTGGCTCCTCCTCATTTGCCGAGTCGTTCGGGTGAAACTCCACCTCTGTAATGCGCTTGTACTTCTGTATGACATTCAGCAGTCGCCGCTTGAGGCAGAGCCAGAAGCGCACCTCCCAGAACTCTGCATTCGCGGAGAGATTGAATAGTGCGGAAATTAGCTGCTCCTGTGTGTCTCGAATACACTCCTCAACATAGTGCGGTGGGAGATGCCAGACCGCGGTGTGTCGGGATAGGAAGGCAGCCGTCCGTTGGATAAGAATCTCCGCGAACCGCCATGCGCTCTCTCTATCCCCTTGGCGGTAGTAGGTGCGTAGTAGGCAGACTAAGGTC
>JAPLCR010000616.1:10756-19847 GCA_026392135.1 Armatimonadota bacterium | reverse complement strand
GTAGCTTATTTTTGCAAGTGTGAGAGCCACTATACCCCCCGTAAGCATACCTCCCACCTCGCTCCAAACAGGTCCTTTTGGCGTAGTTACCCACTGCTGAATACGGGAAACCGCAAGAGGAGAGAAGGCTTCTTTCCATCCTCCTTCCTGCCACTGGTCTTCTCCCACCCGATATGCCCAGTGCAGGGCGGTAAGCATACAGGTCACACAGCCCACTACAAACGCCACCAGCACCCATTTTCCTATTCCACGCATATCCGTATTCGTGGCTTGCGCGATTTTGAAAGTTGAGAGTTGGTGTGCCATTGGGTGTCCCCTATCAGTACGGTTATACCAGTACATCAGGGAGAACATAGTAAGAGAGCCGGGTTGATGCCCTACCGTTCCGATAGCACGTGTTATCGTTGCTTGCGGGTCGAGAAAGTAGAGTTCTAAAATCGGTGGACCTACCTGAGCGTAGAGGCGCGTCATAGTAACGTTTAGCATCCAAAAGAAAATATAGAAAATAAGTGCAAGCCACCACGACATACCGCTATAGACACTAAACCCATAGAGAAACAACATTCCTACCACAAAGCAGCGTGCGGCTGTTGTGTAGGAGGCGGGTTCTTTAGAATCGTCCATTACGGTACGCCTACTAAATGCGGCACGTAGTACGCGCTCAAACTGCTTTCTCTCTGCCCATACCAATAAGAAGAAGAGAGCCATCCATGCACCCGCCGCCTGTGAGCGAGTGTAGGGGAAGCCTGCGGCATCCCACCCCAACTCCCGCCACCCCATACTGTACCCAAACACCTCCTCTAGTTTTCGGAGAAGATAGAAGAACCAACCGCTAAAGAGAATGTCCATTGGAATAAAGTAGGAGATTCCGAGGTGAATGGGATCCCACGTTAGGGTCATGGGGGAGAGGGCTTTCCAGGGGGCGGGCAGAGCATCTAGAAGCGGGTTCGCAATAAAGCCTAGAGGTACAGAAGGTACGGCAGGAAAGCGGTTGTGTATTTGATCGAGGGAGACAATAATCGCCGTGATGCTGAAGCCTGCCCAGAACAGTTTGCCGGAGACCGCACCCCCGAAACCTGCCTCCTTACACATCTCAAGAGGAAGTTGGATAGAGGGAAAAGCGAGGCGGTCTGAATCCATCCAACGGTGCCGTAAAATCACGTTCCAAGCCCACAGAGTCACTCCGAGTGCAGTAAGCCAGAGCATCCATACGCTGATAGGCAGTATCCACGCTTTCAGGAGGTGTAGCTGCCAGAAGTTAGTTACGCCGTAGTAGTAAGGCTCTACTACAGACGGGTCTTGAGGGACGAGCCAATGTGGAATGAAAGGGCGGTAGCGCCCCATCTCTAAATCTTGCGAGGCGCGAAACGGAAAGACAAACATTGGAAAGAGCTGCATGAGTTGGTCTTGTGCCCCGATAGCGGCGGCGACAGTGGTAAGACCGTATATCACGGCAAACTCGGAGGGGCGCAGGGCGTGTCGTGGGAGGTAACGGCGCAAAAATACGTTTAGCATCGCCATCAGAAAGAGCCAGAAGATAGCCCCCGTCAGAAGCGTTAGGGCACTCTGGTAGGGGAGCATCACATTGTGTGGGCTGACCTTTGTGACCACCTGAAGCATACAGGCTTGTACCGCCCCTATTAGCCCAAGCATCACCGCGCGGGCGGTGATGGGGGTGGGTTTTACAGGAGTACTCGACGGCGTTGACGAGGCTTCCGCATCAGTAGGCATTACTATCTCCTAAAAAAATTCAAACATGGCAAATTCGTGCAGGAAAACCTTCTGCCTTAACCCAACTTTGAGAGGCGTACTATTCACGCAACACATCTCAAGTGGCAAAGAGGCACACCATGAACGAAAAAGAGAAGTATCTCTACGATATCCAAGGCTATCTGGTCGTACCCAACTTCCTAACTCCTGAAGAGGTAGACCGGCTCAACGAATCGTTTGACGCGAACCGTGATAAAATGGGGGAAGACGGTAACTCCTTTATAGGTAACTCAACTACCCTTACAGGGCATAAGCGTGGGCTTTATTCAGGAATGTTGGAGTGGGAAAAACCCCACAGTCAGCCTTTCCGCGATCTATTGGTTCACAAGAAGTCTATTCCCTATCTTGACACTCTTATGGGGCGAGGCTGGCGCATGGATCACTCACCATTTGCCCTGTTTACCCACGCGGGAGCGGAAGGGCTTATTCTGCATGGTCCCGGACACGACTATTTCGGCTTGGCATCGTATCACTATCAGAACGGTAAGATCCGCACCGGAATGGTGGTATTCCAGTTTCAGTTGGCGGATGTGAACGACGGAGACGGCGGCTTTTGTGCCATACCGGGAAGCCACAAGTCGAACTTCGCTTGTCCGCAAGACATTCTTGAGTGGGAGGCGGATCGAGATCTCGTTAAGAACATCTCCTGTAAAAAGGGCGACCTGCTGATATTCGATGAAGCCACCACACACGGCACTCTGCCTTGGACGGCGGAACACGAGCGCCGCTCTCTGCTCTATCGCTACTCACCGCACTACCTGCACTATGCGGGCGGGTATCATCAGACGAGTTTCCCAGAATGGGTCAGCGAACTGACCGACGCGCAACGCGCCGCTATGGAGCCACCTTATCACTACAATCGCCTACTGATTGAACCAGATGGAGTGACGGTAACACGACACCCTAGCGCAGGACGATAGATTTCTCTGGAAGCAAAATAGGAGTTCGCCTTTTGTGAGGCGAATTCCTTTTTGTTGGTAACATATTGAAACGCGAGGGCAGTAAATTCCGTCTTAGAGGGTGGGGAGCAGTGTGCCTAAACCAGCTAGCCCCATCAGGTGTTATAGTAAAAAGGAGGGTGAGAGGGATGATTAACTTGGATGAAGAGCAGAAGAAGTGGATTGACCGTATGATTAAGAAGCTGGGGCTGAACGAATACGGCGACCCCAAAGGAACCATGTATATGGGCGGCACGCCCCTTTTTGACGAGAGAACAGGGAGCATGAAAGACCGCTACGACCATATTCTAGACAAGCATAAAGACTGGCTTCCGCAGAGTAAGAAGTAGCTGGCGTTCGCGCAAATTTGCACAAACCCGACTCCCTTTCGGGAGGTAAAATGCGTCTCGCGATAAAAAAGACGGTTGGTTTTATGGTTGCGGCTCTGCTGTTCGCTGTCGCTATCCCCGCGCACGCGCAGATGCCGCAGAACCCTGAACGCCTTCTGGATGCGCTTCTGGAAGACTATAAGAGCTACGGTCTCCCCTTCCCGCCCAAAGAGGCGAAACTTGCCCTCATACAGCCGCCGCCGTTGGAGATAGGCTCCTTCAACGATAATAGCAAGGAGTGGGCGAAGATAGCGGTCTTTTTGCTTCCGCATACGCAACGCGGCAAAGCAGTCGTCGCAGTGCCTCTCTCCAACCTTCGCGTGAAGATACCTAAGCGTTGGAACGTCTTTCGCGAACCGTCGAACATTGCGGAATACGAAACGGCAGATACCGATAACTACTGGATTTCCTCAGCAGTAGCGGGCAAATCCGTTACCCCAATGCCTCCGTTTATTTATCCCGAATTTCGCGAAGACGTACATTTGATAGTTATGGCTATCGTATGCCACCAGCGTGGGCAGGCGTCTCTCGCCAATCTCTTCTTGAAGCGGACGAACCCGAACAAATATCCCGATTACGACCTTCGGAAGGCGTTCGCCGAGATGGCGTGGAGCTACTGGATAGACGCGTTCATAGACGATAGGGCGGACAGGGCGACCGTCGCCAATCACCTTTCACTACTCCTGCGCGTCCTTCCCGACCACAGCAACCGCCTCTCCATACAGTTCATCGCTTCCTTAAAACTGCCCGTCAAGCGAACACATACCTCTGGCGACAAAGTAGAGGGGTTGCTTGACCGTCTGGTAGTCTGCAAGCCATCCACGTTAGCAGAGCATGACAAAAACTCAGAAGACATCTCTGGCATCTCCCCCTACTACACGGAACTCTGGAAACTTGGCTTTGATGCGGTTCCAACGCTCATAAAACATATTAACGACGACAGGCTTACTCGTTTTGAATACTGGACTCCGGGCTATGGAGGCAACGTTCCCCATGTTCCATCTATGTACAGCGTTTCGGATATCTCAGAGGATATTCTTCGCACCCTTTCCGGCTTGGAGAAGTTAAGCCAAAAGGATGTGGAGGCGTGGTGGAAAAACGCGCAAGAAGTCGACGAAGAGGAGAGCCTGATGCAACGCTCTCTCTACGTCAAAGATGGCAAAATGACCTCTAACCCGCATATTCTCCACCTGATAAAGTGGAAATACCCGGAACGGTTGGCGGAACTCTACGAAACCATGCTGACGAAGTATCCGTTGGGCGATAAATCGCTTATCGGAAAACTGCTCGCTGCCCGGTGTCCCGACGATAAGAGAGCCGCCGACCTGCTAATACAAGCGACGAAATCTCCGAACCTCGAACAGTCAAAAACGGCGTTCTGGGCACTGATGCAAACGCATGATTCGCGGTTCGCACCCCTCCTGATAGATCGCATGAACCCTGTTTCCAGTAACGGCGGAGGGGAGAGTAGGCTAGACTACGAGTTTGTATCCAACCTTGCGCGATACGACGACGACAGGCGCCTATGGAACGCGCTGGAGACACTGGCATATTCGCTACACTCGACGCAACGTGTAGAGATGTTGGGACGGCTTTTGTGGTTTGGGATAGAAGGCAAGAAGTGGCTTCACGCCCACCAGTTCATCGCAAGGTTTCTCAACGATACAACGACTATCGAACCGTCCGAACCCAATAAAAGTTACCACCTCAAAGTGTGCGATATTGCGGCGGAATATATCGCAGGGTTTCTTGGAATAGAAATTCACGTTACAGACTCGTGGACTGAGAAAGAGTGGACTCTCCTCCGCGAAAGGGTGCGCGAGGCATTGAAGCGGAAACGTCTCTGAATTCGCAAGGCGACGCTGGAAGCAGGATATTCGCGCCGACATATTGAAACGTGAGAGCGGCGGCGTTCGTCTAGCGGGTAAGGGGCGTTGCGCCTGAACCAACCGCCTTTGAAATGTGTCTAAATAGAGAGCGAGAACTTTTTTGTCGTCTTTGGAAGTGGCAACCGTCCATTATGTACCTTGAGTCCCTAAAAATCGAAAACATCAAAGCCTTCAAAACGCTCGAACTTGACTTCAAGCGTCCTGATTCCGGCGACTATGCGGGCATGAATGTTTTTGTGGGCGGGAACGGCTCAGGTAAGTCCACTCTACTCAAATGTATCGCTATGGCTCTGGCGGGGCGCGATGTCGCCCGGCAACTGATAGTGATGCCAGAGGGGTGGGTCAGTCAAGGGGAGAGACAAGGAAGCATACGGCTTGCTGTAGGCTCTTACCACATGGATGACCAATTTAACGGTCAAGACATTCCTCCTGTGTCCCCACTGACGGCTATACTATTGTTTGAACCACATACTTTAGAAACTGTTGCCAGCCGGATAGCCCAGTCCGACATAATCCCTGACAAAGTATTGTGGAAACCAGAAATTTTGGTAGCAATCGCCAACGAATCATTCTACCCAGTCATCACTCCTGAGAGTGGTCTATGGGATTCTACAGCAGACGGTTGGTTTTTTAGCGGCTATGGGGCGTTGCGGCGTTTAACTGGAAGTTCTATCGATGCCGATAGGTACTCTGAGGGAGGGCGTAAACTAAGCAGTTGCATAACGCTCTTTCGGGAAGATGCGGCGTTAAGCGTAGGCGAGGCGTGGTTAAAGCAAGAGTACGCCCGTGAAGCCGTGCAACAGATTGAAAACGGAGTAGTCGCCTCCTCCTCTCTTGTGAAGAGCGTGGTGTCGTTTCTCAACGACGGACTGTTGCCAGAGGGGTTTGCGATAAAGCGCGTTACCCTGGATGATGTCTACATGGAGACTCCTAACGGCGGCGAACTCCCTATGCGGGATTTAAGCGACGGCTGTCGAACCGCCTACGCCCTGATACTGGATATTATCCGCAATATGACCGCCGCCTACGGTACGACGGAGATATTCGGGACGGATGCGGAAGGGCGCGTTGTCGTAGATAAGCCGGGCGTTATCCTGATAGATGAGTTGGAGGCGCACCTTCACCCTGCATGGCAACAGACCATCTGCGAATGGCTCAAGACGAGGTTTCCGAAAGTACAATTTTTCGTGACCACGCACAGCCCCCTTATCGCGCAAGCGGCGGACGCGGGGGGGATATACGTGCTTCCACTGCCCGGCGAACTTGAAAAAGGGCAGGAGGCGCGTCAACTCTCTCCTCTGGAGCAAGAAAGAATCAGGTTAGGACGCGCCGAAGAGGTGTTGCTAGGCGATGCGTTTGAGTTGAAGCATACATGGGGCATGGACGCGGAACATCTTGTCCAACGCTGGAACACATTAGCGCGAAAGAAGAACGGCAAGGGAAGCCTGAACGCTGAGGAGCAGGGCGAATACGATACGCTAAAGCGGAAACTGGCTATCACTTTTCATAGCGCAGGGAGTTAGAAGGCGATGCACAACCTCCTTGCGCGTCCGACCTTAGATGAGGTCACAAAGACTGAATTGAAGAGTAAAACCGCCGAGATTCAGCAAATCACCGATGTGAAAGAACGTAAGAAGAGGGCGGATGAACTCTACAAAGCGGAACGCGAAAAGGCGTGGTTTCGCCCCGTGACAGCTGCGTTAAGCGGCGTGAGTAGGCTCTGTATGTACTGTAGTTTTGGCGAGACTTCGGAGGTGGAACACTATCGCCCCAAAGCGACCTACCCGGAACAGGCTTTTCTCTATGAGAACTATCTCTGGGTCTGTAGCGTATGCAATAGGTACAAGTCGAATACCTTTCCTACCGAACCAGAGAGTCTGATACTCAATCCTTTTGACGATAAGGTGTGGGACTACTTCTTTTTGGACGATTTCGGAAGGTTACAGCCAAAGGACGACCAACCCCGCGCTTTTAGTACGTGTGAAATAGTCCGAATAGACAGACAACCCGTACAAAATGAGCGTGAAATTCGTTTCCGAGATTATGAACAGAGAGCGAGGCGGACGCTCAATGAGTTTCATCGCGGAGAGTTGAGCCTTGAGGAACTACAGGCGGAGATTAAGAAAATGCGCTCTACCTCTACCCCTATGGATGTCGCGGACTACTTCCTAAAGGGACCCGGTAGAGTGGAAGAGCCTTTCAAATCGTTACTGTTGGCGGCGGGTGAATACGAAACTTAGGTCAAAAGAGCCGCAAAAGCGTCTCCCAAATCACCAATAATATAGGAACAGATTCTGTTTTTGGCTTCTCCGCGCTCGGAGAGAAAGCGAGATTTTGCAATGCTACAAGAAAAAAAGAGTACGGGTCTACTGCGTTGGATGACCTTTTTCGCGCTGATAGTCGCGGCACTACCGATGGCACTGACATGGCGGGCGACGGGCGGAATGCAAGCCCCCGACCTCTCGCCGCGCAACTGGGCGGCTCCTCCCGGCGTGGAGTGGGTTCATCCCGACGAGATAGCCGTGCAACTTCGCCCCGGCGCGGACGAGAACACCCTCGCCGACCTCAGCCGTAAATTCGGTGTGAGCGTGCAGTTCAACCAAGCCGATTCCGAAGAGGGCGACCAGAGAACTGTAGCGAAACTCGCCGTTCCGACAGGCGTAGACCCTCAAACCCTCATTGCGGACTTGGAGAAAGACCCCCGCGTTGAGGTTGCAGATGTCGTTCATATCTTCACGACTCCCGTAGAACTGGCTCCCGCTCCCCACCCCGCTAACGACGCGCCCGCCCCCGAAAAAGGCTTCAAGCCCAACGACCCCCGTTATGGCGAGCAGTGGAACTTCCAGATGATAAAGATGGAAGAGGCGTGGCTCAAGTCGAAGGGCAAGGGCGCGATTGTCGCCGTGATTGATACGGGTGTGGCGTATGAGAACAATAAAAAGGGGATTCGCGCCCGTGATTTCGCGGAGACGAAGTTCACCAAAGGCTTAGACGTGGTGAACGGCGACAGTATGCCCAACGACGACCAAGGACACGGGACTCACGTCGCTGGCACGATAGCGGAAAGCACGAACAACAAGGAGGGCGTGGCGGGTATCGCTTTCGAGGCGACCATCATGCCCATCAAGGTACTCAGCGCGACGGGCGGCGGCTCCTCCGCCGACATTGGCGAGGGCATACGCTGGGCGGCTGATCACGGTGCGAAAATTATCAACATGAGTCTGGGAGGTCCCTTCCCCGACAAACTGATGCGCTCCGCCTGTACCTACGCCGCGAAAAAAGGTGTAACCATCGTCTGCGCGGCGGGGAACTCCGGGCGCGAAGGCGTGGGCTATCCCGCCGCCTTCCCTGAGTGCATCGCCGTTTCGTCTGTGGGACCCAAAGGGGACTTGAGTTTCTACTCTACGTGGGGGAAAGAGGTCGCTATCGCGGCTCCCGGCGGCGATAAGCAGGTCGGCGGCGAATCGGGCGGCATTCTCCAGAACACGATTAACCGCGACAGCGACGGCAAACTCACCGACGACTACTTCGCCTATCAGGGAACCTCTATGGCATCGCCTCACGTCGCGGGAGTCGCCGCGCTCATCGTTTCGGAGGGCGTGACCGACCCCAAAGACGTGAAAGCGATATTGCAAAAGTCGGCGCAAGCGAAAAGCCCCTCCAATAAGTACGGCGCGGGGATACTGGACGCTTCCGGCGCGGTGAAACTCGCAGGAAGTTTTAATAACGACCGGTCAGGGCGTTTCTGGATGGTGGGACTGCTCTTTGTAGGGTGCTTCCTAGTGGGCAAAACGCGCCAGAAATCGGGCGCGGAGGGCGGATATCCCTTCTGGGGAACCGCCGCTATCGCGTTCGGGCTACTCTTCCCGGACTGGCTCTCCAACTATCTCGGCATGACATCGCCGCTCAACATCGTGGGGCACAGCATCCTCATACCGGGGGCGTTGCTTGTGATGGGCGTGCAGGGCAAGATGGAGCGGCGGCTCGTGGGCTGGATGGCGTTCGGCTTGCTGACGCATCTCGGCTGGGAGTTCCTGCACGGCACAATTCCCTTCGGTTTCGAGATAAGTTTCTGGCAACTGCTCCCATGGGTAGGCGGGAATAT
>JAPLCR010000616.1:0-10738 GCA_026392135.1 Armatimonadota bacterium | reverse complement strand
GGGTAGGCGCGAATATCGTTGTCGGTTTGGGTATGCTCATCGCGGGGCTTGAGGGTTCACGGGACTAACGCATGGCGAAAATAACCACGCTACGCGCAGACTGGGTTCTTCCTATTTCGGGAGAACCCATCCCCAACGGAGAGGTAGTTATCGAAGATGACCGCATTGCGGAGGTTCGCTCTGCAAGCGGTCATCTTGCCGATTCCGTTACCGACTTCGGCGACGCTATCCTCATGCCCGGTCTTGTAAACGTCCACACCCACCTAGACTACACGGTTTTTCGAGGACTTATTGAGGATGTGGAGTTTTTTCCCTGGATACGAGAACTGACGTTTCGCAAGAGCGTTTTGGACTGGGAAGACTGGCTCAGTTCGGCGATATGGGGCGCGGCGGAGGCGGTGGCGGGAGGCGTTACCACGCTCGGCGACTGTACGGATAGCGGCGCGGCTTTCTACGGCGCGAAGGCGTTGGGGCTAAGGGGCGTTATCTATCAGGAGGTCTTTGGAATAGACGAAAGTAGTCCCGTTTCCCAAATTGTGGAGGAGTTGCAGGGCAAGGTGGCGCAACTAAAGAGGGAGAGCGCAGGGAGTTCTCTCGCTGTAGGCATCTCACCTCACGCGCCCTATACCGTTCGTCCCGCCCTTTTTGAAGCTCTTGCGGAGTACGCAAAGCGCGATAACCTGCCCGTCTGCATCCACGCCGCCGAGTCTCAGGCGGAGGCGGAGCTACTTGCGGGAGGGCGCGGCGCGATAGCGGAGATGTTCGAGCGGCGCGGTATTGCGTGGCAAGCGCCCGGAACGAGTACGGTGGGCTATTTAGAGAAATTTGGACTGCCCGGCGATAGAACGCTTCTGGTTCACGGCGTACAACTCTCCGCAAACGACCGCCATGTTATACGCGAACACGACTTTGCATGGGCGCACTGCCCCAAGTCTAACGCGAAACTCGGCGTAGGAGTCGCGCCCTTTGGTCTACTCAGCGGGCGTGAAGCGAATGAGGAGAGCGCGGGGAACGTGCGCGTAGGCATCGGCTCGGACAGCGTGGCGAGCAACAACACAATGGATATTTTTGAAGAGTTGCGCTTCTCCGTTCTTATGCAGCGCGGGGCGCGTAGGCAGATTCGCGTGATGACCGCGAAAGAGGCGATTGAGATGGCGACGATTGGCGGCGCGAGAGCGCTTAGGATGGAGCGCGAAATCGGTTCGCTAGAGCCGGGTAAACGCGCCGACCTCTGCGCCATTCGCCTCAACGAACTGCACAGTGCCCCCGCCTATCACCCCTACAACGCTCTAGTCTATGCGGGACGCGCCTCCGATGTTATCTGGACGATGATTGGCGGCGAGGTTCGCTACTCCGCGCAAAACAACCAACGATTGACGGAGAGATTTCCCCTTATGGACATGGCTCCCGTCGCAAAAAACCTACAGAAAGCCGCGCAAAAACAGCGCGAATGGAGACCCTCCAATCCATGACAAGCCCCCTTATGTTGCAGGGTGAAGCCGCCCTGACAGGCGTGATTCGTTTCGGTATTATCGGGTGCGGCGCGTTGGGCGTTGTTCACGCCCTCCGCCTTATCGAACTGCCCGATGTTGAAGTAACCGCGGTGAGCGACCCCGACGAGAAGGCGATGGAGCGTCTTGTCAACACCCTCCGTGAAAAAGGCATCGCCTACCCTATCTCCACCCACGCCGACTACCGCGACCTTCTCAAAACCGATGGACTGACCGCCACCTGCATCAATTCGCCCAATAGGTGGCACGTCGAGCAGATACTCGCCTCATTGGAAGCGAACCTGCACGTTCTGTGCGAAAAGCCCCTGACGATGGAGCCTAGCGAAGTTACACTCGTTGCAGAGGCGACGGAGAAGAGCGGCAAAATCGTCGCTATCGCCTATCAGTCGCGCTACCGCAGGGATTCAAGAGCGTTGCGTCAGTTACTTCGCTCTGGGAAGTATGGGCGCGTCACCTCCATCAATATCTACTCTGGCGAGGACTGGATAACGCCAAACAGAGGCACATGGCGGCACGACCCGGCGCGTTGTCCGGGCGGTTTCTTCGCAGACGCAAATGGGCATCAGTTGGATGTTCTTTTCTGGATAACAGGGCTAGAGGCGGCTACGCTTCGCGCTACTATTGAGAAGCGCGGTACGCCCGTCCCCATGTTTATCTTTGGGGAGGCACGCTTACGGAAACAGGGGGCTACCGAGCTGGAAGGCGAAGAGCCTACGACGCTGACCTTTACGTTCGTGGGAGATAAGCGGCTTTGGCAGGAGGAGATACACATTCAGACGGAGAGGGCGGACTTTGTTTTTCGGCAGATAGACCTGCTCTGGTCAGATGGAACGGCGGGGCTTGTTCCTGTCCCTGACTCTCTACTGGATACCGTAGAGGACTACGACACGCCCGATACGGGCTTCGTGAAAGCCCTGCGCGGGGTTGCGCCCATTCTGTCGCCTCCTGAGAGCGTCGCGCCTGTACTGAACTTTACGCTGGCGGCACTGGCTTCGGCGGAGAGCGGTAGCAGTACGAGGGAGATAGGTTAGGGGCGAGTGAAAACTAAGGTAGAGGCGTTCGATTTAACAAAGTAGCTGATGCTCTTGCTCTATCTAAAATGGTTTTCGCCAAATCCAGAGAACTCTTAACCTCTTCAAAAAGAAAGGCGCTCTGTGACGCAGGCGCAATTTCCACATTAGCATTAGCGACATCATGGTAAGGATACTCCGTGTTTTTGGGACGGCTTGTTACACCTTTAGGCGGTTTATGCGGTACAAGCACCATGATGTCGCCGATTTTATCCCGATTGCTACTCAGTGCCTTTTGAATATAATCAATATCGTCGCCATCCTCCGAGTCCGCCTGTATGATAGGGGTGATAAATTGGTCAATAGAGTGGGAGTAGCCGACGGTAAGTGTCACTTTTTTGACGGAGGGATTGTCTGTCAACGCTATCGCGATAGCTTTAATCCCCTTTTCCACAACCTGTTGACACTTCGCCATGACCTGACAATAGAGATTTGAATGTCCTTGCCCTCCTTTCTCTATATCTGTGGAAGCATCCCGTTTAGCGGTTTCCCATAATAGTAGAGCGGTACGCATATCTGACTTGGCTTGCTCTAACCAGATATAGGTAGAGGAAGTGGACATTACCCTAGCGCCTCGCATAGTGAAGCCTTGTCAGGGCGACAATAGATAATCTCCGCTTTACCCTCAGAGAGAGCCGTTTTCAATTCTACAAACAGAGGCGTGTTTTTGCCTCGCGCTTCTGCTAATTCATCTGGATTAGTTAGTGTAATGTGCAAGTAGCCGTTCCTATAAGGCATAGGAAATGCGGGAGTCGTTCCATACCGAACCTCTAGCATATCGCCGCTCTCGTCTAAACTGCCGCTATTAAAATCTTCTATCACCTCGAACAAAAACACGTCGGTTTCTTCGCGTTCAGGAGCGTAGTAGACGGCTAGAAGGAGAGGGTCATACTGGTTCTCCTTGTGTCGTTCCACCAGCCTTTTTATTTGCTCCTGATATTCAGGGTAAACGCCCGTCGCTGTCACCATATCTAGTCCGCCTTTCTTGCAAAACCTATTGTTCTCATGGCTACAGGTTTATTATACCGTATCCCCTATCCTTTCGCCGCCAGAGAGCGTCGCGCCCGTGCTGAACTTTACGCTGGGGGCGTTGGCTTCGGCGGAGAGCGGTAGCAGTACAAGAGAGATAGGTTAGGGGCGAAGGCAGGGGGTTACGGGCTGACCTGTGTTATATCTATATAGGCTTCGACTCTTGCCAAAATAATGCCCGCTAATCGATAATAAGCCCAAACGTCTTCAAAAAGAAAAGCGTTGCAGGAGGCGGGAGCGATAAGAACGCTTGAAACATGGTAGGGATACTCCGTGTTTTTGGGTGTTGGTCCGCCTTTAGACGCTTTTGGAGCGAGTGCCATCAGGTTTTTGATTTCCTGCCGCCTGTAGCGAAGAACCTGTTTAATGTGATAAACGTCGTCCTTGTAATTGGCGGGAGCGGCGAGAATAGCGTCAATAAATCCATCAATGTAGTGAGACTCGGACGTTTTACCGATGAGTTTGTAGTGAATGGCTTTCACTTCTTTCTCTACAACCTGCTGGCACTTTGCCGCAACCTGGCAATACAGGTCGAAATGACTATCCACTCCCGCTCTTCTGCCCTCTTCTACAACAGCCCAAAGTAGTTCGGCGACCCGCATATCGGAAATGGCTTGCACAAGCCAGGCGTTCGCTGAAGTTGGAGCCACTATCTTAGCGCCTCTGTAAGCGAAAGGTTATTTGAATGTATCTCCTGCGCCCTATCTTTTGAGTAGGCGCTTTTTAACTCCCTGTAGAGAGGCGTGTTCTTGAGTTTTGCCTCCTGAAGTTCATCAGGATTCGTTAATAGAATGTGGAGACGGCTATCCCTTCCTTCCAATGGAAATGCAGGAGTAGACCCATAAATCACCTCAAGAATATCGTTCTGCTCCTCAAGGCTACCGCTTTCAAAATCGGTCAACACTTCAAAAAGAAAAACATCGCCTTCAGTTTCAGCGCGTTCTGGCGCATAGCAGACAGCCAATTTTAGACGGTCGCCGAAGTTCTCTTTGTGTTGTTCCACCAGTCTCTCTATCTGCTCCAGATATTCAGGGTAAACGCCCGTCGCTGTCACCATATCAAGTCCGCCTTTCTTATGAAACCCTTGCGCTCATCTCAGCGTAGGCGTATTATACCTTATCGCCACATGAGAGAGACAGGAGAACTTGTAGATGACAGAGCCTTCCAATCAACGCAGGCACGACTTAGACGCGCTTCGCGCTTTCGCGATGCTATTGGGTATTGCGCTACACACTGCGATGTCGTTTGTAGTAGCACCGTGGCCCGTGCAGGACACGCACCCTAGTACTGCTATTGGTATTTTTATTGCAGCGGTGCATGGCTTCCGTATGCAGCTCTTTTTTCTTGTGAGCGGCTTTTTTACCGCGATGATGTGGCGGCGGCGCGGGCTGAAAGCACTTATAAGTCAGCGTTTCAATCGGGTCTTTATTCCCTGTATTCTTGGGCTATTGACCATTATCCCTACCCTTCGTTGGGTGTCGAACTGGGCGATGGAGGCGACAAAACAAGACCGCGCCGTAACCCTAGCGACGAAACTTGAAGGCAGTTTCGTCGAAGCGCTCCGAAAGCGGGACAGCGCCAGCGTCAAACGGCTTATAGCGGCAGGGCTTGACCCCAACGGGCGCGACCCGGAATTCAGCGTAACTCTCCTATCATGGACGGCTCTATGCGGCGATGTAGAGGCGACGCGCCTGCTACTTGAAAAGGGCGCGAACGCGAATATGCGGAATGCCGACGCTACTACGCCTCTGCACTGCGCGGCGTTTCTTGGATTCAAAGAGGTCGCGACGCTTCTGATTAGCAAGGGGGCGGATGTTCGGGCGAAAAATAATACAGGCGGCTTTCCCTCCGACTCGGCTTTATCGGACTGGGGCATCGTGGAGTACATTGCAGGGATGTTACGCCTGCCGACTCGTTCGAAAGAGGAGGTCTTCTCAGGTAGGGAGGAGTGCCTGAAACTGCTTCCGGCGAACCCGGACAACCCTGCGGCTAAAACGGGTGCTAAGAAGCCAACGGATGACGCTTTCGGGCTACGCGCCGCCTATCAAGGGGTTTTGACATCAAACCATCTGGTATTTCGCCGTACTCCGACCTCCGAGCCGTTCTATCTGGTCTTTACAAATGTGTTCGACCATCTCTGGTTCCTCTGGTTTCTCTGCTGGCTTGTCCCGTTTTTTGTTGTGTTTGCGTGGATTGCAGACAAAAGGGGGTGGAAACAGCCCTCCCGTCGATTTATTCTGTCTCCCCTGAAGTTTATGTGGCTCCTGCCGCTCACGATGATTCCGCAGTGGTTTATGGGCGTGTTCTCCCCCAGTTTCGGACCAGATACCTCCGTCGGTCTGATTCCGCAACCTCACCTACTACTCTACTACGGCATTTTCTTTGGGTTTGGCGCGTTGTACTACGATTGCGACGACAGTGAAGGGCGAGTGGGGCGGGGGTGGGCAGGCTCGTTGCTGATATCTCTGCTTCTTCTCTTCCCCCTTGGGCTGATAACCGTCCAAAATCGCGCTCTATCGGGAATCGTGCAGATAGCCTATGTCTGGCTGATGGCGTTTGGAATGATAGGACTTTTTCGCCGCCTTATCGTTCGAGAAAACAGAACGATACGCTATCTTTCAGACGCATCGTACTGGCTCTACCTCGCTCATGTTCCGCTGGTGATGGTCTTTCAGCAGTTGGTGAGAAAATGGTCTCTCCCTGCCGAAATCAAGTTTGTTTTGATAGGTACAGTCGCTACCGGGCTGTTACTTCTCTCTTATCAGATGCTAGTACGCTACACATGGCTGGGCGCGTTGCTGAATGGTCGCCGCAAACGAGAAGCGAAGTGAGACCTTCTATCTTACGTTACACAATCTGCTCTCAAAAGACGAGGCTTGGAGAGGTTCCTCTAGTAACCTACAGAAGAGCCTCCGCGTAACGCTCCCGTGTGAAATGTTGTGTTGTTCTCCTCTCTAATTTCCGCTTTTTAGCAGGGCGTAGGAGTGCCTATCCGTTAGAGATTGTCACTAAACTACAGGAGGACACAGTAAATGGCGGGCAGTTATGCAGAGGTGAATGGTCTAAAGATGTACTATGAAGTACATGGAACAGGAAAAGCGTTGGTGTTGTTGCATGGCGCGTTTGGAACCGTTGAAACGTGGGAGGGATACCTGCCAGAGCTTGTAAAGACGCATCAGGTCGTCGTCGTGGAGTTGCAAGGGCATGGGCATACGGGCGATGTAGACCGCCCTTTGCGCTTTACTCAAATGGCGGACGATGTTGCGACGTTATTGGAGCATTTGCAGGTGCGTGAAGCCGACATTCTTGGATATAGCATGGGGGGAACCGTGGCACTCGCCTTGGCAATCGCACATCCTCATTTGGTGGGAAGCGTGGCGGTTTTGGGGGCAGGAGCCGGATCAAGTAAAGACACTTTCACCCCCGAAGCCTACGCGCAGATGCAGAGCATCGTCCCTGAACAGTTCAACTTCCCTCAAGTAAAAGACCCCTATACCCGTGTCGCGCCCGACCCTTCAAAATGGACAGAGCTAGTCTCCAAAGTGCTTGCCTTAGACGAGGAGTTTTTGGGCTTTGATGCGGCGGCGTTGGCATCCATTCCAACGCGAACCCTCCTGATAGTAGGAGATAGGGACGGGTTGCGGGTGGAACACGTGGTAGAGTGTTACCGCCTGATTCCAAACGCACAACTTGCGGTGCTTCCCAACGCCGATCACTTTTACCACTTAATAGAAGCAAAGGTGCTTGCGCTCCTCTCGGCATTTTGGGCAACCCCCTCCTCGTTGTGACGAGAACCTATATACGCCTAGTGAGAGTGCCCCTCTCTTGCACGCGGAAGAGCAGCAAGGGTAAGAGTTCAGGGTTGTGGCTCTTCACATAACCTCACCCAACCTCTCCTTCGCAAAGGAGAGGAGTTCTTGTGGTTTGAGATTGGGAAGTTTGGCGCGTTCTTCAAGGGCGGGTTGCATTGCGCTTTTTTTGCGCCTTTTCGCGGTAGAATCGCATTTCGCATCCCCATTTCGCGGTTCATTACCGCAACCCTGAACTCTTACCAGCAAGGCACTACTCTGCGTAAAGTTATCTTCTATGCTATACTCCTTGTGTCACATCGGCTCATGCGCCTCGTTTCGGAGATAGGTCAACGCGCTGACATTCATCCAAACGTTGTTGCTAGATAAAGGTGAATAGATACCGCTAAAAGTCACTGTTGTTACATCAATTTTCGCCCCAATATCTATTAATAGGGCGCAAAAGTGTGCAACACAGCAAAACAAGGCTTTGAAAATTCAAGAAACCTGTCTATTTTGCGACTCCTATGCCGGTTCGATAGTCTTGTTTTTGTCTAAACGCCAATCAATGCGATAAGGGAGATAGTTTTATGCGAAATCGTTTTGCGCTGCTCTTGATAGGGCTAAGTCTGTTTGTCTCTACGGAAGTCTGGGCACAGGGAAAAACGGACAGTAGGTTTCCCCTGTTCGCCTACTTAACGGGTACTCCGACGGCACGGGTGGTGACCTACGCACCTTCGCGCCTCGACCCGCGCAGTGAGGCGAACCAGCATACGCTTAAAACTTCGGATATTCGCGCCGACCTTATTGTGTTGCGCCCTACCTTCGATGGGCTTATTCTTTATGGCTACAACGAGGCTTGCACACCGCGCATTCTCGCCATAGCGAAGGCACTGAAATACCGCGCTGTGATTTTGGGAGTGTGGGACATAAAATCGCGCAATGAACTGATGGGAGCTGTGACCCTCGCCAATGAGTATAAGGATAGCATGGCGATAGGCTTGTTAATAGGAAACGAGGGCATCAACTTCGGGCGCTATGAGCAGGAAGACCTTACCGTTGCGCTAGAGAGCGTTCGTGCTAAACTCGCGCCAAGCATCCCTATTGGGACAAGCGAACCACTGGGGCGTTACGATAAGAAGTTTGTACGGAGTTTTGGGGACTTTCTGGCACCGAATATCCATCCTGTATTTGACCGCCCTAATATGAACCCCTCAGAGGCGGCGGCATGGGCACGCGAAGAGGCTCTAAAACTGATGAAGACCTCTGGCAAACCTGTTCTCTTAAAAGAGACTGGCTTTCCACACGACGGCAAACCTGCCTACACGCCTGAATCGCAAAGTGCATTTTGGAGTGCCTACCTCAAGCCGGGTGCCATAGTGCGCGGAGGGGGAAACTGGGTCTTTCACGGAGTTGCGTTTGAAGCCTTTGATCTTCCTTGGAAGAGTGAGGCTTCGGGGCTGCCCATTGAAAAGTCGTGGGGGCTTTTCTCACAAGCCCGCAAGCCCTATCCTGTGTTGTCGGCTTGGATTGGCTTGAAGTAGTTTTAAGGGACTTACGAAGGAATAGTTGTTCCGTTTGAAAAACTCAAGCCCTCACCCCCGTCCCCTCTCCCAATTCTGGGCGAGGGGTGTCTAGGGCGGACGGTGACGCTGTGGGATAAACGCCTATTTTTGCGATACGCTACGGAACAATTTAACTATCGCGAATCCCTAACTGATTTGGAAGTCGATTTACGAGTGTGGTAGCACTACACTCCTAAAAAATTCCTCTGCGCGTCGAGAAAAAACTCTACTGCCTTTGCGCCCTCTTCGCCCACATCGAAGGAGAAATCGTTCACATAGAGATCAATGTGGGCACGGATCACGGCGGGGGTCAGGTCTTGCGCGTACTGTTTGCACAGTTCAAACGCCTCAGCATCGTTCTTTCGTGCCCACTGTAGGCTTTGACGTACAACACCCTCCATCGTCTCTGGTATTGGGAGGGTACGGCTCAGAGCAATCGCACCTAGTGGTATCGGCATCCCCGTTTTTGCCTCCCAATACTCTCCCAAATCGGCGACAAGAGTTAAGCCGTCCTGCTTATAGGTGAATCGCTTCTCATGAATAACTACGCCCTGCGTGTTCGGCTCTGTAAGCAGGTTCTCATACAAGACATCAAAAGACAGCGCACGTTTTGGGTAGGGGCGTTGGAGGTAGAAGTCCAGCAAGAAGTTGGCGGTGGTAAACTGTCCCGGAATGAGGATATCCTTCTCCTCCTGAAACCCCTCCCCATTCACCAAAAGCAGGGGCCCGCAACCACGCCCCAGTGCGCCCCCCGTACTCATTAATGTGTAGTGGTGTTGGCAACGGATATAGTTTGCGTAACTGATTTTGACAAGGTCGTACTCTCCGCGTTGGGAGCGTTCATTCAACGTCTCCACATCCTCGTACTCTATTTCGAAGGAGAGTTCCCCCGTCGAAAACTTGCCTAAAATCAGACCACTAAAGATATAAACATCGTTCGGGCACGGCGAAATACCCACTCGAATTAAGCCCATGTTTCACCTCTGTTCACGGCACGCCTGAAAATGCGATTTCAAATTTATAAGAGCGTGCCGTATATTCTCAAAACGCATATCCCGCGTACTTGCGATATTGCTGATAGCGCGTATCTCGCACACGGGGATGCCGAACTGCCTTGCTACCTGTGCGACAGCCGCCCCCTCCATAGTCTCAAAAGAGGCTTGAAAACCCGATTCTCGTAGAAGCCCTATGCGCTCCGAACCCGTGCAGGTATTGACAGTAACACCTCTGCCCCAGTAGAGGGTGGGAGTTATCCACTCCTCAAAGCGTTCGAGCGGAAACGGCTCGGCGTAGAGGCTCCCCGCAAATCGCGAATCGGCGATAGTTTGGAAATAGGGAGGCTCTGGTAGTTCAAAACCTACATCGCCGTATACCTCTGATGTTCCCATCACGACATCCCCGATTTGTAATCCACTGTTCGGGTATGCGCCCGCTATTCCGATATCCAGAATCCGCTCAGGGTGTAGGCTGGGCAGAAGGGTGAAAAGATTCGCGAGTGTAGGGGGTATCCCGACACCCGTCAGCAGGAAAGCCTGCTCTCCTACTTGTGCAAAGGGGGATGTTTCGCAGAGTTCTAGCCCTGCCGCCTTCATAGAGAAGGTCTGTAGTTCGGGCAGGGTTGCCGCACATATCAGTAGTTTCACCCTACACCTCTTACTAAGTACCGCCCCCAGCAAATGGGGGTCGGGTTTGAGGTAAACTGTTGTCACTATGCGTGGACAAAAGACTTCCCTCACAATATTGCTTTCTACTGAGGAACAAGAGCAACTCCAACA
>JAPLCR010000512.1 GCA_026392135.1 Armatimonadota bacterium | reverse complement strand
TCGGTTGCATCCATTCTAGCCAAAAACACGCCGCTATGACCTCAGAATGAGGCTACGACAAGAGCCGAAAACAAGAGGAACAACACCAAAAACTACCCCGCCAGATGAGATTTCAAGCCATCCGTTGGCGAAGGTATTGCAGCATGAATATGCTTATCAAGATGAAAGACAAAGAGGGAAAGGCGATTCAAATCCCAGGTTTGGGGGATGAGGGGATGAGGATGAAGATGGGTGGAACGCTCATCCAAAAGACAAAATCGGTTAAACCCGATGGTAGCGCGACGCTCTCCTCTCAACTACGCGGCGGTACAATGGAGATGATGGGACAGACCAACGAAATTCCCAGCAGTCCGGAATCTACTACAGAGGTTGACAAGGCAGGGAAGGTTCTCAAAACGACTACCCCACAACAGGGCATGATGATGGCAAACCCATTTATGGGCATGATGCAGATGGACAAAATCTCTTCAATGGGAATGGTTTATCCCGACAAGCCGATTAAAGTAGGCGATATGTGGGAGCAGGAGCTGCCCGGCATGGCGGAAGGCACGATGATGAAGGTCAAGAACGAGGCAGTGGCTCTGGAGCAGTTGGGTGGCAAAGAGACCCTTCGTATTAAGCAGACTATCTCCATACCTTTCGATATGAGTTTGGGACCAGACGGTAAGCCTACAAAAGAGAAAAAAGGTGCCGTGATGAAGGGTAGCATGACTACAGAGACCTTTTACAACCTCAATACGGAAGATGCCCGCGTTGTGAGGACGAGCGGCACGATAAAAGGCGGAATGACGATGCAGCTACCTGAAGAGGCTGCCCAACAGTCTCCTTTTGGCACCACACTCAATATGGACATGGAGGGTACAATGGGGCAGACTCTGCTCTCCATTGGCAAAATTAGCGACGATGTTGCACCTAAGAAAGTGACCCCACCCACGAAGCCTGCCGCGAAGCCCACCACCAAAGGTAAAAAGAAACACTAATCGCTTTTTTTAGCCTAACAGTAACCTCGTTTGATACGATTAAGCCGTCGGCTTTTCTATCAAGCGAGGTTACTCACTGTTTGGGGTAGGATAATGGAAGTCATTACAACAAAACAGGAGCCGATTCTATGCCAAACCCCTTGCGCGAAAAAATTCGTAATAAACAGACCTGTTATGGGCTATGGGTCTCCCTTGAAAGCCCGACTATCACCGAAATCGCCGCGACCCTTGGGTTAGACTGGGTCTGCATTGATACCGAGCATGGTCACCTAGACTACAAAGAGGTGATTGACCACCTGAGAGCGGCACGGGGTTCCGATACAGCAGTCATTGTGCGGGTTCCTGAACTACAGGTTACAATGCTCAAACGTGCCCTCGATATTGGGGCGCACGGGGTGATTGTCCCGGCTATTAACACAGCGGAGGAGGCGGAATCTGCCATTCAATACGGCAAATACCCGCCGCGTGGAGTGCGCGGTATCGGAGGAGAGCGTGCGGTGCGGTGGGGGATTTTTAGTCAGGAGTACTTGAAAGAGGCGAACGAGGAGACTCTCGTTATCCCGCTTATAGAATCGCGTACTGCCGTCGAAAACATAGACTCCATTCTCGAAACGCCTAATCTGGAAGCCATCTATCTCGGCTTGGCAGATATGTCGGCATCCTACGGCTATCCGGGGCAGTGGGACGCGCCGGGTATTCCCGAACATACGCAGACCGTCTGCCAAAAAGCCCTTGCGAAGGGAGTCGCCCCCGGTATTCTAGCGCGTAACCCTGACGAGGCGAAGGTACGTACCGCGCAGGGATTCCAGTGGGTATGCTTAGGCAGCGATACCGGGCTACTTATTGACGGGGTAAAAGAGCGAATGACAGCACTAGGGCTACCTTTCGCTCCGCGCTATTAGAGAGAGTGCCTGCACTGCACACAAGCCCTGTTATTCGATATAGATAAACTCGTTAGCAGACATCAACGCCTTACACAGGCTCTGCCATGCGCGTTGTTTCGCCATCCCCCCCTTAGGCTCTTGCGCGGCGTAACTCTGCTCCAACTTTTGCGTGAACTCTTTCGCCCGTTGAACTTCCACGTTTTGTGCAGATCTTCCGTAGCAGGTCTCATACGCGAGTTGGATACGCCCTGCATCGTCCAGCTCCGTATGCGCGAGGAGAGCGATAGCCATCGCCTTCGTCTGCTCTAGTGCAAGAGAACTATTCATCATAAAGAGAGCTTGGGGGGCGACGGTCGTTGTCGGACGGTCTCCGTTCATTACCGTTGGGTCGCCGAAATCGAAGGCGGTATAGACCTCATACAGAGCACTCCGAATCACTGGAAGGTAGACGGAGCGGCGGCTGGTACGATAGTTCACAGGGTCAGAGTTGGCGGTACTGGTAACGTACTCTCTATCTCGGAAGGTGAGAAGTGTTCCGCCGAGCGTCCTGTCTAGTTGCCCACTCACCGCAAGCATGGAGTCACGGATAGCTTCAACCTCCAATCGGTGCCGGCTATTGCGCCAATGTAGTCGGTTCTCCGGATCTAATCGTGCTGATTTGGGGTCAAAGCGGCTACTCATCTGGTAGGTACGAGAGAACAGAATACGGCGATGCAGTTTTTTGAGTGACCAGCCATCCTCCATAAAGGTGACTGCTAACCAGTCCAAGAGCGGCTGATTAACGGGTTTTTCTCCCAGTGAGCCAAAGTTATCCGTTGAACCGACAATAGCCTGTCCAAAATGCCACCTCCATACTCGGTTGACGAAAACTCGTGCCGTTAATGGGTGGTTTTTACGCGTAAGCCACCGAGCGAGTTCTAGCCGCCCACTATGCTTGCTGTCTATAGCTGGTTGACGATTACCCGCAAGAATTACCGGAAACTGTCGGGGGCACTCCTCTCCAAGCGTCAAGTAGTTCCCCCTTAGGTGGACGCGCACATTGACAGGAGAGCCTTCGGAGACCGCCATTGCGCGGGGCAGTTTTGGGAGAGCCTTCTCCTGCTGTTGCATCTCCTCTTTTAACCGTTTAATATCCGCTTGAAGTGTTGCAGGAAAGAGCCTGTCTGCATCATCTGGCAGGTCAAGGTGTAGCTCAGGCTTCGTGTTGCCCCCTGTCGCCCTCACCTGCTCTACTGCCTGAGTAAGTAGCTCTGGAACTAGCCCTGCCTCCATCGCATACTGCTCTAGTGTGCGCGGAACGGGCTTGCCTTTGCGCGAAATCAGGAGGAGTTTATCGATGTGCGGAAAGTAACTGCTGCGCTCAAAGCGAATCACATTCTTTCCGGCACGTAACGCAAAAACCCCTTCTGTGAACCACTGCTGTTTGTCGGGATAGAAGCCTCCCGTCACCTGCCCTGCCGCCTTTGAGGAGACTACGTTGCCATTGACGTAAATGAGGATGGGGCGTGAGTCGTTGGACGCATAGCGAATATCAAGTTGGTAGGGAGCCGCCTCTTCTAACGTGATCTCGTACTCGGTTTCGTTGGGGTACTGCCCTGCATTTACCAGTACGCCTATACTCTTACCAAAACCGTCACGGTCTTTCAGAACATTCCCTCGTACAAAGTCCTCTGCCTCAATAGGCAGTGCCTCTTTAGGAGTACCAGAGCCGGGCTTTTCCAGGATAGGATGTAAAATGGCTCCCATCCCTTCATCCTTCACTATGTCAATTGCCGTGAGCAGATACTGAGGAGTCTTCTGTTTAGCCTCTCTCTCCAACGTCTCCCGTGCTGTTTTACGTTTCTCCTCCACCTCTTTTTTGTAGGCTCGAATCGTCTTATCTAGCGCGTCACGCTTCTCTCTCGCTTCCATCGAAGCAAGTGGAATCTCTTGCCACTCTGCCATGTTCTTGAAGTTCATCATGGTCTTCGTGCTTTTGAAGATTCCAGCGAGGGCGTAGTAATCGGTCTGTGGGATAGGATCGAACTTATGATCATGACAACGGGCGCACCCTAGCGTCAAGCCCATAAACGTTTTGCCGAGCGTGTCTATCTGCTCGTCAATAATGTCCTCCTCTTGCTTAACGGGGTCGTCTTCTGCCAGCATTTTGGGACCAAGAACAAGATAGCCTGTCGCAGTAGTCTTGTCATGGTCAAGATCTTCCTGCCCTGTAGAGGGAAGCAGGTCTCCTGCTATCTGCTCATGAATAAACCTATCTATCGGCTTGTCCTGATTAAAGGCACGAATTACGTAGTCACGATACCGCCATGCACTCGCATAGACAAGATTCTCGTCCACTCCATTCGAGTCGGCATAACGCGCCACGTCTAGCCAGTGCCTACCCCACCGCTCTCCGTAGGCGGGAGAGGCGAGCAGACGGTCTACAACTCGCGCAAAAGCATCTTTTCGAGTGTCGTTCAGGAAGTCTCGAATTTCCTGCGGCGTGGGTGGTAGTCCTGTCAGGTCAAAGGTAGCACGACGAAGAAGTGTTCTACGGTCTGCCATCGGTGCAGGTTGCAGCCCCTTCGCCTCCAGAGCCGCAAGAATAAACTTATCTATGGGGGACTGCGCCCATGCACTACTCTTTACTTTGGGAAACGCAGGAGTTTTGGGAGGCAGGTACGCCCAAAAACCGATGGGAGGGCGCGGGGAGTGAGAGGAGGGTGTTTTTATTTTGTTAGGCTGTACTGTCTTGGCAGTCCAAGCCGCACCCATTTTAACCCATATAGTCAACGCAGCAATCTCAGAGGCTTTGAGTTTTCCTGCGGGCGGCATTTTCAGGTCTTTGTCGGTGTAGGAGAGGGAGGTGAGGAGGAGGCTATGCTCTGGCTCACCCAGAACGATAACGGCTCCGCGCTTGCCGCCCTTTAGCAGTGCCTCCCGGCTATCGAGCCTCAAACCGCCCTGTGCCATGGTTTCAGAGTGGCAAGGGTAGCACCTCTCCGCGAGAACTGGGCGCACTTTTGCCTCAAAAAACAGGGTGGCTTCGGCGGTTGCCCCCTCTTTAGGCGTAGGCGGTTGCCTCTTCGCTCCTGGCGAGGCATATCCAAACCCCGCTGTAAGTACTAACACAACGGTTAGAATCCCCACCACACTCCACCCAGTCTTTCCTGAACTCTGCATTATAAATCCACCCTCTTCCACAAAAAATTAAAGGATAGAGGAAGGATACCCAATACAGGGCATAAGTAGGTTATATCCTCATAGGAAAAGGCGTGAAACGGGCAAAAAACATCCTTGTGCCTCGTCGAGAGGATCAGCCTCTTCGCTCCTCGCGCCGCCTTTGAATTGAGAGCAGTGTAAGGAGACCCGCACAAGCAGTAAGCGCGATAATGAGTAGGGTACTCACTGTAATTGGGCTTCGATTTTTGGAATTCGATGGCGTGAGCGATGGATAGTTGGCAAACTCGGTAGCGTTGGAGGCGAGAACCTGAGTGTTTGGGTGCAGAGCTTTCCAACGCCCCCAACTCATACGCTCTATCAATACCTTCGCCAAAAAATCGGGGTTTCGTAACAAAAAGTAGGGCTTATGGAGTACCGTTAAAGTGACAAAACTACAACGGAGGAACTCCTCAGCCCATGCCCGATATTCTACCCCTTTTACTGAGTTTGCAAACGG
>JAPLCR010000409.1 GCA_026392135.1 Armatimonadota bacterium | reverse complement strand
CAGGCTTATCTCATGGAGAACAGCAGGATCACCTCCCTGTACAAGTCCTTCTCCCGAATCGGGAGAGGGATGCCCGCAGGGCAGGGTGAGGGCTGAGTAGTTACAATAAAAATTTAATGGGTACAGTCCGCCCCCTTCTCAGCGCAGAAAGGAGGCGGACTTAGGTCACTATAGAGAAGGGCGGCGGGAACTATGTCACTTGTAACTGACAATACGGATCTGAGTTGTCAGCGTAAAAGTCTTGCCCCCAATCTCGTACACGGCTTCGCCATACATGGCAGCATAGCCCTTTGAGGGGTGCTTCAACTGCCCAATGATACCCTGTGAGGTGGTGGTCATCGGCTCATAAGTCCACTTGCTATTACGGAAGTCTTTTGTACTTGAATAGACTCGGAACAGGCGTGCGGCTTTCGGCTTGATGTCACTATTGAGCAGAAGCTCTACGCCGCTATCGCTCTCCGTGTACTGCCACTTCATTTCGGGCCACTTTGTGCGCCGCGCCAACATCTGCCCAAAGGCAGTCAGCGAATTGAAGGTACGGACTCTATCCTCCAAGCCGTGCCCGCTATTCGGAATGTAGGCAATCCACTTTTTACCCTTCAAGCCGTCCCAGTAGAAGTTCAACGCATCCTGTGCCCAGTACTGGTCATTCGTTCCATTGATGATAAGTTTAGGCAGGGTCAGAATGTCGCGGTAGCTATAGGGGTCTTCTAATGCAAGGAGTTTGCGCCCTTTTTCCGTGTTCAGAGCATCCAGCATCCCCGATTTCGAGTAGTCCGCAATCTCTTCACTGGCTTTGCCGTAAGACTCTATCTGATGGGGAATCTGCACGCCCACGTTCAAGGTATCTATGACCATTGGGGCGATACCCTTCACACGCTTGTCTTTAGTTGCGCCTACAAGCCACGTTGTCCAGCCGCGTTTGGAGGCTCCCGTTATCAAAAACTCCTTGATTTCAGGAATTTTGGCGTAGAGAGAGTACTCTTGCAACGCGTCCATCGCCTTCACAACGGCTTTCGCCATAGGGAAGTGGAGGGGCCAGGTGGAGTCTCCTGTTTCTAGGTATTTTTGCCAGGTGTAGACGACAAGTTCGTCCTCTGTCTTACCGCCATAGAGCGGCTGTTTGGGAATGCCGAAGAGAATAGCAAAGGGCATACCAGAGCTTTTTGCTATCATGGCTCCCATTTTCATATCGTCATCGCCGCCACGTCCACCTGTGTTGAGCAGAGTACAGAAGTTGGGGAACGTAGAGTTCGGCGGACGGAAGAGCATAAGACGATGCTCCCATATCATCCCCTGCCACGTCTGAGAGATAAGGTGGAGGTCGGTGACGGTTACACCATCTACCTGTTTTTCCCCCTGTTTTTCCCAAATTGCCGCTCCGTTAAAGACATAGCGGTGCAACTCATTATCGGCGCGAACAGGCTTGCTTCCTATCAATAGCCCCAGTAGTGCCAATGCAATAAGACATCGTTTCACAAGTGGTTCCTCCATCTTTACTAAAGCGTCTTTACTAAAGCGCGTTTAGGAGTTCCAAAACACACCCCCATTATACTCTTTTTATTCCACAACGACCGTAATTCTTCCTGCTGTACCTCAAAGGGAGAGAGGTCTCTCCCTGCGGGAAACATGGATGGCAACACTTGTATAGCCTGCTAATCTGAACATTTGCGTTTTTCAAGCACTCGACATATCCAAATCCTCAACTTAAAGGAAACACACTCTACTTTTTTGAAAACTTGGGAAGAACTCGGATATATAGCGGCTCTGTTTGTTGTTGCCCTCATCAGGCAAGTGATACTCTTTCCCGAATGAACGGAAGATGTGTATTCGGGAAAGGGGGTAATACTATGACGAACTGCTATAATAGCAGCCGCTTAGGTCTCTCATGCAGAGAGACACTCTAGGGTTAGGGTGAGGGCGGAGTAGTTAAATGGCGGTTTTTTCAAAAATCTTCAATAATTGGCTATTTTTGATGTCAAGCAGGAACATTGTTGATGGATAATAAATTATAGGTATTCTTTTGTGGCTTCTTTGGTTGCTCTACGTCTCGCAGGGAGGAGTTTGCTATGCCGGATATGACAGACCGCTTGGTTGCAGGTTATGAGATTCAATCGGAGTTTGGTCGCGATGCTCTTGGGGCTTATTATCGCGCTCGACATACTGAGACAGGCAAACTCGCCATTTTTCGAGGGTTTGAACGCCCCAAGAATCTGCCTACTGCAAAGTGGCAACGCGCCGCAAAACACCTTGCTTCTCTGGTAGGGAAGCAGAAATCCATACAGAACCATCCGGGCGTTCAGAATGTGCTGAGTTATGGTCAAGATGGTGACCTCTTTTTTGTATTTTTCGAGTATTTCGAGGGTAGGAGTTTGCGGGATATTCTACGAAAAGAGGGCGCAAAAAATCTTGATTGGGTCATTGATACCTTTACACAGGTAGCCAATACACTTGACCACGCCGCCGAACACGGTGTGTTTCACTCTGACTTGAACCACTATAATATCTGGATTAACAATGCCGACTTGACTGTCCGAATACTCAATTTTGGACTGGGGCGTGCGCGTAGTAAGCGTAGCTCTCCGTATCTTGCGCCGGAGCAGCTGGAAGGCTCTTCTGGGGACTGGCGTGCGGATGCCTATAGCATGGGGGTTCTTATCTATCAGTGTTTGAGCGGAAAGCGTCCTTTTGAGGCGACGGATGAGGACGAACTGCGCGATGCGATTGCAAACAAAACTCCTGCTCCTCTGTATACACAGCATAAATCGGTTCAGGACGTGATAGCAAAACTGCTCCGTAAAGACCCAGATAGGCGCTATGCCTCTTGTATTGAAGCCCTTAACGACTTGCGAGAGGGCAATAGCCCTGTAGATGTAGGGGAGGTTCCGGATAAGCCTGCCAATATGACAGGCGTGTTCATGCTGACCTCTAGCTTTAAGAAGATACCTTCTAGCTTTACGCGAAGTTTTAAGCGGCGCACAGATGCCTTAGATGTTGAGATGCAGGGCGCACTTGACGAGATGCAGGCGCAGTTTCGACAAAAGAAGCAGTCGGAGAAGGCACAGGAGGGCAAGAGTAAGTATAAGCGCCATTTGTGGAAGCTAATTCCTCTATTTTTGTTTGTGTGGATCATCGTACACGCGGTGCAACTACCGAGCCGTTACCGCTTTGCACAGGTGGTGAAGATCGAGGGTACTGCGGAGGCGGTGCGGGGAAATGCCACAGAGACTCTCTCTGTGGGGCAGTGGCTGGACGGGCGTGAGGTGAAAGCAGTACGCACTAGCGAAAACTCCACCCTCTCTGCCGACAGGCTTGTAAAGTGGTGCTTGAAGCCAAAATGGCTTGATTTCGCGTGTGAAAAACACCCTGTGGTACTACATTTAGATGGATTTGTAGAAAAAAATCCAGATATAGTGGCAAATATAGGGTGAGTAGTTACAGTTTGAGATAGTATGCAAAGGGACAAAGGTGCGGGTAAAGGGAACCGACTTCACGGTTGCGGCGGCGGATAACGGCGCAGAGGTGAGTACTCTTGAGGGTCAGGTGAAGGTAGATACGGAGAAAGACTCTAAGCCGGTTATGGTGAATGCGGGCGAAAAGCTAGAGACTCAGGAGAACATGGATACCCCTAAGCCAGAGAAGCTGACCGCAGAGGAGTTGAAAGCTCTGGAAACGAAGGACATTGAGGCGGCGCACGACCTTCTGTCGCAGATAGACTCGATGGTGAACGGGGTTCAGGAGGCAACGGTAGTACCGGCAGTGAACAGTGTTCTTGCTTTGACAGGCTATAAGACAGAGGGCAAGATGTTCTATCAAGAGATACAGGCGGTGGTTTTGGCGCGTGGAGCGATGGAGGGTATTGCTAAGTCTATTCAGATAAACAGCGTAGAGGATGTGCCTCACACGTTGAACCTTCAGACTTTGGAGGAGTTGGGAATGCCGGAAGAGGATAGAAAAAACCTGCTCAAGCATTTCGAGGGGGATGCTCTTCTCTCTTACAAACCGTTACCAAACTCTGGTTATGAGATAACGGGACGTGCAAAAGACACAAAGCACACACTCATCCACGCTAAAAACGCACGGGTTTGGGCAGGCGAAGATTAGCAGAAGCTCAGGACTTGGGGGCGTGTATCCGTTCAAAGAGCTGTGCGATGCGGTGTCGCGCGGTGTCGGGCGGTTCGGGCGGTTCGGGCGGTTCGGGCGGTTCGGGCGGATAGCAGAAGGAGGCAGATACACTGCCTCCTCTACTACTACTGCGTCCTGCGCCTCTATCTCAAAAAAGAGATAGGTGTCTCTGCCAAATCGTAGAAAAACTTCGTAGAACTCATCAGGAAGTTGGGGCATTCGTCCATGCTGGAGGGAGCCTATCTCCTCTTCTAAGATAAGCAGGACTTCGCGCTCCCAGTGCCTCATCTCGCTTTTTTACCGTGCGTGGTCTGGTTACGCTGATGCTCTCGGTGCGCGGCGACTATCATCGCCTTCACACCCGCTTTCATCTCTACGGGCAACCCGCGATAGGCGGCGAGGACTTCGGGGAAATCGGTATCTTCTGAGGTATCAAGGGGGTTGGCGGCGGAGACGTTTTCTCTCTGCTCCCACAGTTCGGCGAGGTCGTTGTAACCTGCAAGGCGAAGTGCATAGGGTATCTCTTTTTGGAATGCGGAGGCGAAGCGCATAATGGTCTCTGCATTGACCTGCCTCCCCTCAAGAAGTCCTTTGATGGTCATATAAGAGATTTTGGTGCGCTGTTCGGCTTGGCGTAGCGATAGCCCGCCGTTCTCTTCCAGCGTATCGCGAACCCATTGCCCTAGTTGTGCGTTGTGGTACGTGGTCATAAGAATTAAAAATCCTACCTACCCCTATTCTAACGCAGAAAGCGCAGGCTGTCAATGTTTTTGTAGACAAAAGTATGCTACTTGACAAAACAGCATACCTGTGATATAATACTGTTAATCTGAACTCGCTCCGGCGGGTTCTTTTGTGTTTTTGACAATTGAAGAGTTTTGGCTCTTGGGAAGCCCGTTGCCGTTCGCCGTAAGCGCGAATGACAGCGGGCTTTTTTGTGTTTGCGACGATTAAGAAGGAGAAACGACAAAATGAAGAGCGTTTTAAGCGTAGTTGGCGGATTTGTGGTGGCGGCGGTGGGAAGCCCCCTGCCGCCCTACCTGATACAAGCCCTTTCCATATCTGGGCTGTTTATTCTGCTAGATACGGTAGCAGGGCTGTGGCTGGCTTTCGTGAGCGGGAAGGCGCAGAGCCGCAAGGCGCGGGAGATGCTTGTGAGCAAGGTTATCCAGTACCTGATTCTGTTGTGCCTGTGCGTGGCGGCTTCTCTTCTTACAAAACGGTGGGACTGGACGCTTCTGGGGAGTATGGGAATTGTGGGAATTGAGGGGCTATCCCTCATTGAGACGGCGATTCAGTTGCAGGACTATGGCGTGAATCTGGGTCCCATCGCGCCCCTCATTGAGAAGTTAAAGCGCTATTTCGCAGTGATGGCACGGGGGGATAGCGATGATAAGGGCGGGAGGGGTTCCGCTTAGATGCGGGGGGCGGAGGCGGAGCGATGGTTCCGCCTCCGCTTTTGCGGAACCATCAGCCGCTTTTTAGCGTAAAGGGCGTTGTAAACGGTACAAAATAGCGAAATTTAAGGAAAAACACAGAAAAGTGTGGGAAAATATAGGATATTACAGAGAAATATAGAACTAACCTATAATGGAATGGG
>JAPLCR010000689.1 GCA_026392135.1 Armatimonadota bacterium | reverse complement strand
ATATCTGGGAAGCCGATTCTGCCTTCCGAAAGCACCTATTCCAACCTCTTATCTGCGAACTGGCGGCAGAGTTAATGGGTACGGATACTGTTCGTGTATGGCACGACCAAGTGCAGTATAAGCCCCCGAAAGTCGGAGGTCCTACTGATTGGCATCAAGACCACCCCTACTGGCCCATCATTCAGCCTGCCGACCTTGTTAGCGCATGGCTAGCACTAGACGACGCGACTATTGAGAACGGTTGTATGCGAATGGTAACGGGGAGCCATAAATGGGGGGCACACAAAGGCGGTACGATAGGAACCGACCCAAACACCTTTGAACCTCTCCCCGATATGTCTGCGCTTCCTGAAGGAACTGAAATCGAGGTTGTTCCTATCGAAGTGAAGAAGGGCGAAGTGATGTTCCACCACTGCCTAACATGGCACGGAACTGCGTGGAACAACTCGGAGCGTGGTCGCCCTGCGGTCGCTGTTCACTATATGCCCGGCTACACGCGTTACGAACCCGTTGGGGAGCATCTTGTGGGGCATCATGTAACCGTGAAGGCAGGCGAAGTTCTTATTGGAGATCACTTCCCCACAGTGTGGGAGAACGGAAAGAGCCTTGCGCCGTAGTAGTTACAGGGTAACAGTCTCTCAAACAAGCCACTGTGTTTTGTGTTTGGCTATCAACGTACAAGGCGACACTGAGATAGCAATTCGCTTGTAGAGAGGCATTATTGTCGACCTTGCGCGGCTGTGAGTGGGAGATACAGAGGGACTTGGATACCCAAAGCGGATATTCTGATTGCTTCTGTAGTGAATAGAACCTCATTGGATGAGAAGTGCTTTACTTCATCATGCCGACGAGGTTCTATTTTTGCATCTCCATTCTCAAACCGACACTAGGCGTTAGCGAAGCGGGGTCTGTCCCGGAACCGCAACCGCAGGAACCGCTAAGTCACCAAAACCGAGATTAGAGGGCATAAGTGACTCTGCGGAGTTGATGGCTTTGTCCCACGTAACTTCCTTCCCTGTGTATGCCGCCATGCGTCCCATAATCGCCGTCATAGTACTCTCCGCAACCCGTTTTGCTTCGTTCAGCAGGTTACCGCTTCGGATACTTGCGATGAGGTCAATATGCTCTTGTACGTAAGGGTGTTCGCGCCCGGATCAGAAACACCAAGCGTCCCAACAATACGCTCGGAGACGTTTGATGCCGTTCCATCAATCTGTCGGCAGTACGAGGCGACTCGTGCCCCATTCCCATACTGATACTCTACCGCAAAATGGTCGAACACATGACCATACTGCGCTTGAGTACGTACTTGCCGCCCGCCCAACGCCACGGCTTTGGTGGGATGCCCATCAAATGCCCAGTTGATAACGTCAAGGTTGTGAATATGCTGCTCCACGATATGGTCGCCGCTCAACCAAGCGTAGTACAACCAGTTACGAATCTGATACTCTGTGGCTGACCACTCAGGTTTGCGGTCTTTTAGCCACAGGCTGCCTTGATTCCAATAACACTGTGCGCTCACGATGTCGCCAATTGCGCCCTCGTGGATGCGTTTAATAATCTCAAGGTAGGGCGCTTGATGGCGGCGTTGCGTACCGCTCACAACCGCCAACTTGTTGGCTTTTGCCAGCTCACCAGTAGCTATTACACGGCGCACACCTGCACCATCTACAGCGACAGGCTTCTCCATGAAAATATGTTTTTTTGCCTCAACAGCGGCTTGGAAGTGGTAGGGGCGAAAGCCCGGTGGTGTCGCCAGTATTACCATATCCACATCCGTAGCAAGCACGCTCTTGTAGGCATCAAACCCCACAAAACACTTATCGTCCGTTACCTTGTACTGCTCTTTAAGGTCGTTTTTCAGGCTGTTTCGGCTCTCCTCTAGGTGATCTTTGAAGAGGTCTCCCATAGCGACAATCTCAACGCCTTTGTCGGCGGTAGCACAGTTGCCAGCTGCGCCCGTACCACGTCCGCCACACCCTATAAGCCCTACGCGTACTTTATCGGAACCCGCCGCGAAAGCGTAGTTTCCCGTTGTCATTAAAGTAGCCGCTGCACCCGCTTTAAGGAAGCCGCGACGGTTAAAAGGACTGTTTTCAGTCACTGTCTCTCCTCCAATCAAAAAGTAGTTCTGTCTATACAGAGTGTAATGCTCACAACACTAAGGTTCACACACCACACGGAAACCGACGAAGGGGCCATCTTTCAACCACCATTTGCTTTTGGGGTTCTGGGGGTCGGTAGCATCCCAGTCGGGCGTATTCTTCTTGCGCGAATAGGGCGTTACGAGTGGACGCTTATCACTAAATGCGCCTCCGTAGATATAACCCTCTTTGTCGAGATCGACTGCCCACTCTGCTGCGTTGCCCAGAATATCGTACAGTCCCCACTTATTCGCCTCTTTTGTAGCAACCTCATGGGTTTTGTCATCGGCATTATCCCAGTACCATCCGACCTTATCAAGGTCATCGTTGCTAAGTGGGTAGGCTTTCTTTTCGCCAGCCGTAGCGAAAAACTGCCATTCGGCAGAGGTTGGAAGCCGGAACTTCTTACCTGTCTTCAGCGAGAGCCACTTGCAGTACTCCTGTGCAGAGTAGTAACTAATACCAATCGCCGGATAGCCTTCGTGTCCAAAGCCTCGGTCGGGTGCTCCGTAAGGCTTACTGGGGCGGGATTTCGCCTCTACGCCCGCTTTTCTATCCTCTTCCGATAAATCGAGGCGGAACAGAAACACGTCGTATTCGTCCCAAGTTACTTCAGTTTTCCCCACCCACGTCGGTTTTACCTCTATGGTTTTTGGGGTATTGCTCTTTGTGGGGTCGAGAATCGTAATTTTTCCGCCTAGAATCGGAATCATTTTGAATTTCACGACTGTTCCGGGAATCTTCTCTTCAAACGGTTCCAGCTTTTTGCTGTTCGCATCCACCTCCGTTATTGGAATGGCAGGCGTATCTTGAGTTTGCGTCCCGCTCGCTTTCACAAAGGGGAGCGCGTGTGTTATCATAAGAAGAGCTGAGACGCTCATTCCTGTAAAAGCACATCGTCGGGGGGTAAGTATGTTATACTTCACGCTACAAAAATCCCTTTCTCTCATCTGCATAGTGCTGTTGAGCTTCGCTTTTTCGCCTATATCGGCGGAACAGCCAAAACTCTTACGCTATGAGTATACTCAGATTCACATGGGCGTGCAAGCCCGAATTGTTCTCTATGCAAAAGATAGAGAGCAAGCCGAGAGTGCCGTAATTGCGGCATTTCACCGTTTTGCCCAACTAGAAGACATTATGAGTGACTATCGCCCGACCAGTGAGCTTATGCGCCTCTGCAAAAAATCAGGCGGATCCCCTGTTTCTATTAGCTCAGAGCTACTCTTGGTGCTAGGGAAGGCAGAGGAGATTGCAGAGCGTAGCCGTGGCGCGTTTGACGTAACGGTGTCACCTCTAGTCAAATTGTGGCGCACTGCGCGAAAAACCAGAGTATTGCCCTCAAAAGAGGAGATACAACGCGCAAAAAATAGAGTAGGTTGGCAGTATCTAAAACTCAATAAGGAGAAGCAGAGCGCGCAACTTTTGCGACCTGATATGCTTCTCGATTTGGGTGGTATCGCTAAGGGCTACGCGGGTGATGAGGCACAGGCTATTCTCAAAAAGCATGGCATACAGTCCGCACTTGTGGAGGCAGGCGGCGACATCGTGGTTAGCAATTCTCCTCCCAATGAGAAAGGGTGGCGCATCGAAATAGAGCAGCCCCTAAAAGGCTCTGACAAGTATCTTGTGGTGTCGAACTGCGCCGTCTCTACCTCTGGGGATACCGCGCAGTTTGTAGAGATTGGTGGTAGGTACTACTCGCATATTGTAGACCCGAAAACGGGATACGGGCTTTCTGACCATATCGCGGTCACTGTTGTCGCACCAAATGGTCTTACTTCCGACGCGCTCTCTACTGCCATCAGTGTTCTTGGGAGGCGGCGCGGTTTGCGATTGGTGAAACAGTACTCAGGTGTTTCCGCCTCTGTTCGCTATGTTGCGCCTCCTTCACCCGCTTTAGACACCGAAATTACGCCGCTACTTCCTCCATGAGCCTGATAAGTTGCAGGTATACTAAAACCACTGAGGTATGTCGCTACTCCCATTCCGCAATCCGGAAAAAGAGCGTGGTGACCTCAGTGATTACATTTTTGGTTTCAGGAGACCTTTGCATGACATGGGAAGAGCGTTGGCATCCTCTACGTGAAGAGTGGGTGATACTTGCTGCACACCGTCAGAATCGCCCTTGGATAGGGGAGACGCTCTCGGAGAGCGAAGCGTTCATACCTAGCTATCTCTCCGACTGCTACCTTTTCCCCGGCAACCCCCGTGTTAGCGGGAAGCGCAACGATAACTACACGCAAGCCTTCGTTTTTGACAATGACCACCCCTGTGTTGGGCTAAATGCGCCTACTCCTGCACCGACAGAATCTCTCTACAAAAGTAGACCCGCCACAGGGATTGCCCGTGTGGTCTGCTATAGCCCTTACCATAATGTGACGATGGCGGAGTTAGATACCCTTCAAATAGAGAGTGTCCTCCGCGTCTGGCAAGAGCAGGACAATGAACTCCGCACGCACCCCGAAGTGAAGCACGTACTCATCTTTGAGAACAAAGGCGAAGTTGTAGGGGTCTCAAACCCGCACCCTCATTGTCAGATTTACGCGACCAACTTCGTTTTTAAGACCATTGAAACTGAGGCGCGAGTTTCGCAAGACTACCTTGCAGAGACAGGTAGAGTCCTTTTTCAAGATATTATTGCGGAGGAGCAGTCAGATGGAAGGCGCATCCTTTGCGACACAGGGTCTGCCATTGCCTTTGTTCCCTACTTCGCCCGCTATGCCTATGAGGTCTATGTCGCACCAAAGGCGACGCACCAGCGTATATCCACTCTCAGCCCTATCGAAATCCGCGACTTTGCGGAGGTACTTCGCACTGTTCTTGTGAAGTTTGATAACCTATGGAAACGCCCCTTCCCCTACGTTATGCTACTGCACCAAGCCCCCGCAGATGGTGGAGAGTACGGCGGCTATCATTTCCATATTGAGTTCCACCCGCCGCTACGCAAGCCAAGCTTGCTCAAGTACCTTGCGGGACCCGAAATCGGGGGTGGTAACTTTATCAGCGACACTGCCCCAGAAGAGAAGGCAGAGGAGCTACGCGCTGTATCCAGCATCCACTATCACCACACAGGAAACACTCTCAAATGAGCCAAACCAATTCGGAACTCCACCGCCTTCTCTCGCTGATACGGGAGCTGCAAGCCACCATTCGCGATACCGTTGTTGAGGCGTGTGAAAGGGCGGAGGCAGAGCGTAGTTCTACTCTCTCTGGCATCGCGCAAGACACACAGGGCGACACCATCTATGCGATAGACAAAATTAGCGAAGAGCAGCTGGTCTCCTTTTTTGAGAGTAGAATTGCGCCTCTAGCCCCCATCGTACTGATAGCAGAGGGGCTACACGACGGTAAAGTGATACTGCCGCAAGGAACTCCGGAAGCAGAGTGCAGGTGGCGTATTATCGTCGACCCGATTGATGGCACGCGGGGAATTATGTATCAGAAGCGGAGCGCGTGGATACTGACGGGTATTGCGCCGAACCGAGGGGAAGGTACGAACCTACAGGACATTGAAGCGGCAATTCAGACGGAGATTCCGCTTATCAAACAGCACTTGAGCGATGTCGCTTGGGCTGTGCGCGGGGAGGGGGTCGGTGCAGAACGCTATAACCTCATTACGAAAACGAGTGTGCCCCTTTTGCTAAACCCCTCTCAGGAGCCGACTATTTCGCACGGGTACGCGAGTGTAGTACGCTTCTTTCCCGGAGTTCGCGAAGAGATTTCTGCGATTGACGAGGAGTTGACGCTTCTTGCGCTGGGGCCCATTCAGGAGGGGAAAGCCCACTGCTTTGAAGACCAGTATGCCTGTACGGGCGGACAGCTCTACGGTTTGATGTGCGGGCAAGACCGCTTTATCGCCGACCTGCGTCCGCTCATGGCTCCTTACCTCAATGCGAGAGGTCTGCCCCGTGCCCTCTGCTGTCACCCCTACGACCTCTGCACTCTGCTCATCGCAGTGGAGATGGGCGTTGTGGTGAACAGTGAAAGGGGCGAACCGGTGAGTGCCCTACTGGATGTCGAGCCTGATGTCTCGTGGTGCGGCTATGCGAATACCGCTATCCAGTGCCAGATAGAGCCGCATTTGCACGGCATTTTGAAGGGGCGAGGGTTGGTGTGACGATTTCAAGACACAAATTATTCCGTATGGTTTGTTCGGGCACTACGTTTGAACTAACAACGCCTGAAAAGACAGTTCAGGCGAATTGGGTAGATATAGTACGCCTTACCGCCTATAAAGCCGATGACTTTACGATTGACACGCTCTGCGTTGAGATTACTTTGAGCAGTGGGCAGGTAGTCACTATTGATGAAGATATAGAGGGGTTCGATGCCTTTCTTGAGGGTGTGCGGCAACATCTGGACTGCAATCCGAATAGTTGGATGCCGTCTGTACTGTACCCTGCCTTCACAGAAAATCGCACAGTGATATTCTCTGTACGATAGAGCATATCATACCGTAGCATTTGCCTTTCTACTCAGGCTGGGTTTCTTACGCGAAGGCTCTTAAAGGTGCATTTGCAGTAGGCGATACAATGAGAGATTGGTGGGACCATCTATGGCTTGGCTCAAACACTGGTGGCAAGAAATCAGGGGTCTATAGGCTTTCGTGTGGGTATAGGGCAAGTTTTCCAAGAAAGAAGAGAATAGCGACCCTGAAATTGTCAAACTTTCTATAGCCTCTGGCGTTCGCCTTAATGAGTTGTATCTGGCTGTTCAAGCCTTCCGCGGTTCCGTTTGTGACGCGGTGTCTGATATAGGCG
>JAPLCR010000450.1:936-12813 GCA_026392135.1 Armatimonadota bacterium | reverse complement strand
CTCAGGAGGGAGAAGACCTGTAAGAACGGAATTAAGGTCAAAAGAACGAAGGCGGGATGGGATGACAAATATCTTCGGAAAGTTATTGAGAGCTGTTCACATATTTAGATGCGTTTGCCCTGAGGGTAGGTAAGAGTTCAGGGTTATGGGAGTAAAAACCGCGAAACACGCGAAACACGCGAAACAAATGCACCAAGCCCCAAACTCGGAGCCACTCGTCCAGGCTTCCCAAGCTCAAACCACAAAAACTCCTCTCCTTTGCGAAGGAGAGGAGTTTTTGTGGTTAAGCGCCAAGTTCCCATAACCCTGAACTCTTAACAAGGGTAGGCGTGCCTATAGGAGAGGTTCCTATAGTTCAAACTCCCCTTGCCCTTGCTCTTTTTGTAGCCGTTCCGCTTCTTTGAAGGAGACATTTGTACGGTAGAGCGGGAAGTCAAACATTCGCCCCTCTAATAACTCCTCGATTGTGCGTATCTGAATGCTCTCTACACGCCGCCCTACGCCGGAAGTCGGTTGGTAGTAGCCCGCCGCCGCCGCCTCGTTCTTCATGGCTTGGGTGGGAGGCTCTAAGGTAATGAAGAAGCCGAGTTGTGCTTTCTCTCTCGCCATGACCCCGCGTAGGTCGCGTATTTGTGCCGCCGTAACGTGCCCACCCTTGACCTGCACCACGGCTTTAGAGGGTTTCTTGGGGTTGTCTTGGAAGTAGGCAACTCCATCTATGCCAAAGTCAGCACCCTTCTTCTCTTGGGGAATAGCGGGAACTAGCCCAACTGCCCACATCTCGAAATCTTTATGTATGCTGTCTTTCTCGTAGAGAAGTCTTGCGCCTGCCATATCGGTGGGAAGCCCCTCAACGGCGAAGGTGGGCAGGTCTACAAGTGAGCTTTTGCTCTTATGCCTTATGTCTATTGCTCCGAAAGAGTCGAAGAGGCGTTGCTGCACTAAGGATACGGCGATAGGAGTAATATCAACTCCTATCCACTGCCCGTCAAGCTTGTGGGCAGCGACGATAGCGGTTCCACATCCGCAGAAGGGGTCAAGAACTAAGTCACCTGGGTTGCTTGAGGTAGAGATAATGCGTTCTAAGAGGCTGATAGGCTTCTGTGTCGGGTATCCTAGCCTCTCTTTAGACTGTGATTGAACCGGAAGAATATCCGTCCAGACATTGCTTACAGGAGTTCCGGGCATTTCATCCAAAAACCTCTTGAGCCTGATACGCCCTGTTGGTTTGGTAGGGAAATGTAGTCTTCCCTCCGCATCCAGTTTTTCCATCTTCTCGCGTGATATGCGCCAGCCATTAGCGTGCGGACTATATCCTTTATAATCATAAGTCAGGTTAGGGCGAGGGTGTGGACTGTTCAGGTCGCCAATACTATACCGTCGCCCCGTGCCCTCCTCCACAAAGCGGTAGAACTTTTCAAGATAGGCATCGCTATGAGCGGTATACTGCACGTTGAAGGTGAACTGGTCGTAAGATTTGGTGAAGTAGTAGATAGTGTCGCTCACGCGCCCATATCTGCGCTTTGCATCGTTGTGGCTACTGGTTCGCTTCCAGATAATCTCGTTTTGAAAGTTTTTAGGGCTGAAAAGGCAGTCAAGAATAAGGCGGAGGTAGCCGCTTGCGGTGCTGTCGCAGTGAAGGTAGAGGCTTCCTGTAGGCTTTAGAACGCGGTGTAGTTGGTAGAGGCGGGGAGCCATCATCACAAGGTACGCCATTACGTCATTTTCGCCTATCGCGTCGTGAAAGCCGTGCATCAGTTCAATCACCTTTGCATTCGGGCAGAGTTCGTAGAAACGCTCCCACGCCTCCATCGCTCCCGCCCAGTTCCATGTATCTCCAAAGGCTTTAATTTGCGCCGGACTCTCGTGTCCGCTCTGCTCTTTGAAAAGAACGTTGTGGTCTCTGTTTGAGTTGAACGGAGGGTCAAGATAGACAAGGTCTACCGATTCGTCGGCGATATGTTTTTCTAGCACGTTCAGGTTGTCGCCGAAGTAGAGCGTATTCACAGGGGCTCTTGCTCCTTTCCTCACCGGTTTTAAGTAGGAGTATCCTAGCACACACAACCGCGCTCCGTCAACAAAACCCTGTGAAAATGTCTGCCTATCGTAGTTTCCTACAAAACAAGACGGGCGTGCATCACGTCTTCTTTACGTTCGATGGTGAAGCCCAATTTCTGGCATATCCTCTGCATCCCATAGTTTGCGGGCAGAATGTCGGAGGTGATTTTAGCTACCTTCTCATCCCTGCCAATCTGCACTAGGCGTTTAAGCACCTCCGTGCCTATTCCCTGCCTCTGCCAACGGTCGTTCACAATCATAGAGAACTCTGCGTCATGGGTATGCGGCTGCTTACTCAGACGACCAATTGCCAAAATCTCCTTGAGTTCACCACTCGTATTTCGTTTCTCCACTACCAAAGCGAGCTCCCTATCGTAATCGTTGAAGCAGATACGAGTCAACCGCTCATGCGCCACGCGTTGGCTCAGGTTGATAAGGTGGAAATAGCGTAGGTAGACACTTTCAGCGGACAGTGTCTCGTGGAACTTTACCATCAGAGGCTCGTCTTCGGGTCGAATGGGGCGTATTACTACCTCCGAGCCGTCTGGTAGAAGGTAAGGCGCGACGTACTGCGAAGGGTAGGGGCGAATCGCGAGGCGTGGCAGGTCTTCTTCATTCACCTCTTTTGGGTGAAGCACGACCCGTGCATCCAGTGCAAGGACACCCTCTTCGTAGACGAGAAGAGGATTTATTTCAATCTCCTTTATTGCCCGATTTTCTACAACAAGGTCTCCGAAGCGCACGATAATCTGCTCTAGCGCGTTCAAATCGACAGGGTTGCGCCCTCGAACACCTTGTAACGCTTTATAGATGTGCGTCTGCTCCATCATACGCCGCGCTAGAGTGGAGTTCAGGGGAGGGAGCGCGAGTGCGCGGTCACGGAACACCTCCACCAGTTGCCCTCCCATGCCGAAGAGCAGAACGGGTCCGAACTGAGCATCTAACGCACTCCCCAATATAACCTCATAAGCGTCTTTCAGCCTCGCCATCTTCTGCACAGTCACACCTTGGAAATGCTCCGCGCCTACCTTTTTCGTCACCCCATTCTGGATCTCCGTGTATGCCGCCTGCACCTCCTCTCCAGACTGAAGATTCAGCTGAACCCCACCTACATCGGTCTTATGGGTTATCGTTTCAGAGTGGAGTTTCAGGACAACGGGGTAGCCCATTGAGTTGGCGCAGTTAATCGCCTCCTCTGCAGTTTTTGCGATATCCGTTTGAACTGTAGGGATTCCATAAGCGGCAAGCAGGTCTTTCGACTCTTTTTCGGTAAGTAGGGTTCTCTGTGCATTTCGTGCATCATGGGTAATCTTTTGTGCTTTAGAGAGGGCTTGTGAACTCTCCAACGCACTTGTCATTGTGGGGGTTTCGTAGATGCCCCGCATATTATAGGTGTACTGCCACATATAGCAGAACGCCCGCGCTGCGCCGTCGGGGTAGTCGAAGGTGGGAATACCTGCCTTGTTCAGAATACGCTCCCCCGCCACAACATCTACGCCGCCCATCCAACTTGCCAATATCGGCTTCGTGCTTTCATGGGCGTGCGCTTTTAACTGCTCGGCGATACGAGTAGACTCTGTCATCGCTTGCGGGGTCAGAATAATGAGTAGACCATCACTATTCGGGTCTTTTACCACTAAGTCTACCGCCTGAGCGTACCTTTCTGCCGTCGCATCGCCAAGAATGTCAACCGGGTTTGAGTGGCTCCAGTGTTGTGGTAGGATAGCGTTCAGGGCTTCGATAGTGTCTTCCGAAAGGTTGGCGAGAGTACCCTGATGCCCCATGAGTGCATCCGTAGCCAAAACGCCAGGACCTCCCGCATTGGTAAGGATGGTGAGGCGGTTTCCTTTGGGGCGCGGCTGTTTGGAGAGTGTGTCTGCCATATCAAAAATATCGGAGATGCGATTAACGCGCAGCACTCCACATCTTCGGAAAGCCGCGTCCAGAACCTCATCGCTTCCTGCCAGAGTTCCTGTATGGGATGCGGCAGCGCGGGCGGCGGCTTCAGAGCGTCCTGCTTTTATGACGATAATCGGTTTGGTCAAGCTGACCTCTCTCGCCGCCGACAAAAACGAACGAGCGTCTCCAATAGATTCCATATAGCAGACGATGCTCCGCGTTTTAGGGTCGTTGCCGAGGTAGTCTATTAGGTCTCCCCAGCTGACATCCGCCATTGCACCAATGGAGATGAAGGCGGAGAAGCCAACCATCTCTTGTAGGCTCCAGTCTAGAATTGCGGTCAATAGTGCGCCGCTCTGACTGATAAATCCCACGTTTCCGGGGCGTGCCATCGCTCCCGCGAAGGTTGCGTTCAACCCTGTCAATGGACTCATTACTCCTAAACAGTTAGGTCCTACTACTCGTATCGGGCTGTTCGCCACTATCTCCTGTATTTCGCGCTCTAGGGCTTTTCCCTGCTCTCCTGACTCGGCAAACCCTGCGCTGATAATCACCGCTCCTTTTACTCCAGCGGCGATGCACTCGCGTAAGATAGAGGGGACGGTAGGGGCAGGGGTTGCAATAACGGCGAGGTCTACTCTGTCGGGGACTGAGGTGATGCTAGGATAGGCTTTTATTCCAAGAACGCTAGGGCGTTTTGGGTTGACCGGGAAGACCGTCCCGCCGAAGGGGCTACTGAGAAGGTTCCAGAGGAGGGTACGCCCGACACTCCCTTGTGTCTCTGTCGCACCTATAACAGCAACGGTTTTTGGGGTAAAGAAGACATCCAGAGAGGGCTTTTGCTGACGTAGAATATCATACGTAGCATCGAATGATGAGGGGGGCATGGCAAATCCTTTACAATTTCTGGGTGTTAGAGTTTGTGATGGTGTGGAGCATCTATGGAGCCGCTGCTTGTGCTGTGTCCACATAGATGCGCCCACTCTTACCAACTCGGTAGGTTATTGCCAGCTTCTGGTTCTCGTGAAGCTTTTCTGCGTCCCGCACATCACGCGGTTCGAGGATCTGGTCACGGAAGCGCACCATCACCTTGGCGGGATAGTAGCGCCCTGTAACCTCCTCATCGCGGGCAGGAACATAGATAGCAACCAGTGCCTCCCCTTTTTGTGCGGGGGCTTGTAGGCGCTCTTGCTCTCTAGCAGGCTTCATGATGCGCTTCGCCCAGTAAGGGAAAAGCACGGAAAACAGGACAGAGAAGACCGCTATGCTTATCAGGCATAGCTGAAATCTTCTCTGTCCTGCTGTTACTGTGTGGTTCAACTACTTTTTTGCGCGGGCTTGCCCAAACGGACGCTTGTCTTTTACGCCCACGCCCTCTACAATGTGATAGATTTGACCCGGCTCAAGGTCTGTCAACTCGGTCTTTTCACCAGATGTCCACGTCACTGTTGCGGAGACCTTCGCCTGTTGTCCTAAGCCAATCGTCAAGGGCAACTCGCTCTGTGAACAGTAGGAGGAGCCGCTTTTCACGGAGTAGGTCTGCGTTTTGCCAGCCGCATTTACATGGACGTAAGTACCGATTGCGCTACGGTTGCTCTTCGTCCCTTCCAGTTCAAGGCGAAGCGATCTATTGGCGGTCTTCGTTGTGTTGCGGAAGAGGTGCGCTGGTCCGTTATTGGTGGACATTGCGATACCCATCTGTCCCTTGAGTTCAAAGTCGGCATAAGCTGCACCCCGCGCCACATACTTCTGGTTCATCGCCTTGCCTGTCTGGTCGGTAACTTCCGTAAAACTGCCTTCGCCGTTATTTCGGAAGAGGTGAGGCTTCTCTGCATATTCTACCGTTTTCTGCACCTCTTGTATATCGTCGTCAACGTGTCCGTTCGCAATAAAGATGTCGCGCCAGCCGTCGTTGTCGAAATCTGTGAAGAAACAGCTAAAAGTGAGCGAAAGTAGTGTTGCTTTGAGGATACCCGTCTGCCCGTTCACATCGCGGAAAGCCGCACCTTCATTATGATAGAGGTTCAGCCCCTGATTTGAGAAGTTCCCGATAATAAGACTCTCTCTGCCCTTATTATCGTAGTCACAAGCGTCGATGCCCATAGCACCACGTGCGATACCGTTGTCAGGAATCGCCATCGTCGTCTCAACTCCAATCTCCTTAAACGTTCCATTTTTTTCGTTGTGGAGAAGGTAGTTAGGCTCGGTGTCGTTCGCGACGGCTATGTCGGGGTAGCCGTCGTTGTCGAAATCCATCACCGATATACCCAGTGATTTACCCTGTAAGGCGCGTCCTTCGGCGTTTTTACGAATACCTGCCTGTTCGGAGACATCCTTGAATTTCCCACCTCCCTCATTGTGATAGAGGCGAAGCGGGGAACCATTGTAGGGTGCTGGAGTGCCGTACGTGAGGTGTCCGTTACGAGGGAAGGGGAGGTCTGTAGCGGGAGTCCACTGCGCGTAGTGCGCCACGATGAGGTCGAGTTTGCCGTCCTTGTCGTAGTCTACCCACGCACAACTCGTACTCCAACCGTCGTCCTGCAACCCTGCGCCGTTAGCCACCTCTTTGAAGGTTCCGTTACTCTCATTATGGAAGAGGTAGTTGCGTCCTAGCCCTGTCACATAGAGATCAGTGTTGCCATCGTTGTCGTAGTCGCCAACACAGACTCCCATGCCATACAGTGTGACGTTTAAGCCCGCCTTTTCTGTTACATCTTTGAAGGTTCCATTGCCTTCATTGTGGTAGAGTTTGCAGGTTGCACCCTTTGGCGGAGTGAGCGACACACTTTTCGCTTTCGCCTTCTCTTCTGCTGTCCACTCTCGCCCATTGACTAGAAAGAGGTCGGTGAAGCCGTCGCCGTCATAGTCTATCCAAGCGACTCCGCTCCCCATCGTTTCGGGAAGCCACTTCTGCCCCGCCGAGCCGTTGACGTGCTTGAAATTGACTCCAGCCTCTTTGGATATATCCTCAAAGGCTACGCCGGAGTCTATCTTTTCGACGGGCTTCTGGATAACAACGTTCTCTGGATTCTTGCGGTTGCATCCCGTCAGAGCCGCGCCGCAAATTATCACGCATAGCGCAAGGCGCGTATAGATAGAAATAGTTTTCATAAGTAAAACGAATCTCCTTGTCAATCTCTTCCCGTTTCAGTAAGAGTTCACCCTTTTGGGAGTTAAGCGCGAAACACGCGAAAAAAATGCACAAAGCCCCAAACTTGGAACCAATGGCACAGGATTCTAATCTCAAACCACAAAGACTCCTCTCCTTTACGAAGGAGAGGAGGGGTGAGGTTAAGCGGCAAGTTCCCGTAACCCCGAACTCTTACCGGTTTCAAATGGGGTTAGCGCAACTACCTACCATTCTAGTCACCCCTCGCCCCCAAATTGGGAGAGGGGACGGGGGTGAGGGCGTTACTGCGTTCTTCGTGCCTTCAGCGTCCTTGTTGCAACTTCCCGCTGAGCAGTGTATTGGGGTAGCCCCCACACTCCTGCGAGGTGCCGTCCCACGCCGCTCTTCAGGGTGAGTAAGGCTCTGCCCCGCTCATAGTCAAGAAGCCACTTAGGTTTCGGCTTTGATACGGCGTTACCTATCTCATGGATAGGCTGTGCTAGGTTGTTGTCTTCTGGGTTCTTACGGCGGTACTCTCCAGCGATTCGAGTGTTTGTTTCATCCGCTTTGAACCGCTTATAGTAGTATTCGTAGGTGCTTGCTTGTGTCAACTCCCCTTTTGCGCGGTAGCAACGCATCAGGTTATAGTGTGCAGCGATATCTTCAGGCTCAATAGTGAGTGAGTGTTTCGAGTGAGTTATCGCCTCGTCATAACGCCCCATTCGATAGAGCAGAGACCCTGTAAAGTTTCGCACATTGCGGTCATCTGGGAAGACTTCACGCACCTGCTCCAGCATTTTGAGTGCCTCCTCTATGCTCCCCTCATCGAAGAGGGCTTGTGCATAGAAGTTTTGTGCCCGCGCCTTCTGGTAGCGGGTCATAGGAGTTGGAGCTGCATCGAAGAGTTGGAACGACTTCTCGAAGGCGGCTTTCGCGGAGGGGGTGTCTCGCTCGACCTGTCGAACGCGCCCGATATTGACATAACCCTCAGCCCACTTAGGCGCGACTTTCGTGACCTGCGTAAAGGCGAATGTCGCGTTTTTGAGGTCGCCTTGCAGAAGAAGACCAATGCCATAGTCGTTCCAGCGTATACGGTCTTTCTTTTCGTCGAGGGGTTGTGTTGGCGCGTCGGGTGCATCTTTCTCGCCTACGACAGGTACGGTGATGGTGTTCTCCGCGATAGCCGTTATCGGTAGCGCAGGGACTTCCCCTTTAATTTCCCCAGAAACGGCATTCAGACTTGCGTCCATCTGGGGTTCGCGCAGGTCGCCGCCATGCGCGACAGCCCCACCTATTTTCTTTCCCAACCCTACGCCAAGAGGTAGCGACTTCTCGTCTGCAAAAGGGTTCGCCGACTTTCCTGCCCGATACTCCGCCGTCGCCATCTCAGGTTTAGGGTCGGAAGCGTGTCGCCCTGCATACGCCCAGAAGTTGTTCATAAAGTCGAATTTGCGATAGTTGAGTTTCGCGGTGAGCGTCACCTTTTTGCCTACATTTTTGGGTATGGAGAGGCGGAAGTGAACTGCATCGGCGGCTCCGGGCGGAATCGCTTTCGCATAGACGAGTGAGCGAAGTGCCCAGACGTTGCGCCTGTCGATACGGTTGCCGTTGCCATCTATAACGAGCGAACGGTACTTCTCCGCCGCCGCGTCTACAGGACCATCTTTCCACTGCAAGGTGCCGCTATGGAAGAAGGTCTTTCCGTTTTCATCTTTTGCCTCTAGCTCTACCCAAACATCGAAGGCATCGGTGGTTCCGCCGGGGAAGCCATGTCCCAGTTTCAAGGTACGCACAACCACCTCAACGAGAGGACTCTCACCGCGGCGGAACGCAGCTCCCTTGCCGCCGCGATTAAGCAGTCCGCTAATCTCCTCTTCCGCCGCGAATCCCTGCCCTGCGACGATACTGGTAGAGTTTACATCTGCCACCATCGAACCCGCTTTGGGGGCATCTGGAGACGCAATTTTGCCTGTTTTAGAGGCACCTTGGGCGATTTCAGAGGCGTTTTTGCCTGTTTTAGAGGTGTTCTTTTGCCTTCGTATGGCGAAAATATCAATCGAAAGGGCTTTGTCTTTCAGGAAGGCTGTGGTCTTCTTTAGCATCTCTGCGTCGTGATAGACAAAGGGAAGTGCTGTGTTTGCCCCAGGGAAACTGTGGTCTTTCACCACACCGCCCTTATTGCCTGCATCACTAGAAGGCACTTTAGGCATATGGCAGTCGGCGCACTTTTTGAAGGAGGGTTGCCCCGTCTTTTCATCCATCGGATAGTAGAATGAGGCGGCTCCGTAGCCGGAGACTCCGCTTCCTTGCCATGCGTCATACTCATTCTGACCGCGTAGCCAACGGTAGTCGTTGACGGGCTTGTCTAGGTGGACTTTGTGGCAGGAGGCACAGAATTTCGCCGTTTGGTCACGGTGGAAGGGGCGTAGGAAGGTCTTCTTGTGAGGTTCCGGCGCGAGCTTCGTCATGAACTGGTGCATCCCTTTGATGAAAGGGTTTTTGGTGTCGAGGTATTTGTGTAGAGGAGGATAGTCCGCCGTGAAATCGCTTACGCCCATCGTACTCTTAACGTGGACGACAGAGTGGCAGGCGGCGCACCCGATGCCCGCATGGGCAGTAGGGTTGTCCTCAGCGGGCAAAATCTGCGTGCGGATAGGGCGGTCAAAGCGCGACTTACCGGGGTTCTTGGGATCTTCGGTTTGAAGTATCGCCATATCATGGCACCCACCGCACCATTTGGAAGGCTCTGTACCGACAACTTCCTGCATATACTCGATAGACTTGCGATACCACTGATTATTAAACGAAGAGCGGCGGTGTGCGGAGTGGTTCCACTGTGCGTAGATGTCGGGGTGACAACCCTGCTCGCCGCACGACTTCGAGTCGGTGTAGTATTCCGCAGGGAAGAACTGGTTGTTCACGGTCTGCACGGAGGCGGGGAAGAAGTGACCGCCCTTGCCGTCGCCCTCCAAAAACGCCGTCTTGGGCGGAAGTTCGGGGTTGACAATCTGCTTGGAGGGGTTAGGTGCGTAGAGCGTATAGAGCAGTAGCCCTATAAAGGGAATGCCTAGGGCAAAGGTCGTACTCATTGCACGGCGCAACTGAGCGCGGGCAGGAGAGGAACTCTCAGACCTCTTCGCTTTAGCAATGAGGAAGAGCAAGCCAAAGACGAGAAAGCCGAGCGTACCAATATCGTGCGTGAGACGGAGAGCAGGGCGATACGCGAAGGGTATCCAGCCAAACCCAAAGCCGATGTAGATGAAGCCTGTTAAGAGCGTTACGGCAAGGCATAGCCCTGTGAGTTTGCCTAGTACGCCGACTGCACCCTTCTGCGCTCGTGCTTCAAGGACAGAACGCCCGAACTGCACAAAGAAGCGCAACAGCAAAAAGAGACCTATAACCAGATGCACAACGAGCAACCCTTCGTATACCGCCGCAGATAGCTCTAGGCGTGGGGGTCCCGATGCACGGTTTGCAATGAAGAGGTAGGCACCACTAATCAAAATAAGGAGGGGCGCAAGCACTCGCAGGAGGGTAAGCCCTTTTTTGGGGGGGGGCACGTTTTGTGGGACAGAATCGTTGGAAGTAGTCATAGTTCACCCATGGTTATCGTAAGTAAAAGTCACGTTTCGCCCTTCCTTCTCAGGAGGGGACTCTAGGCAAGGTACTCAGAAAAACACAATACAACACTTTGGAGTATAGTGGGGAAATCTTAAAAACAACTTAAAGAGAGATTAAAAATATTTAATGTTGTTCGTCTGGTCAACACTACTTTTTTATACTGCCCTTGATACCTTCTTTAGTTTCCGGTAAAAGTATGTAGACAGATAACTGGTATGACATCGGGTGACTTCTCAGGTAGAGTTAAGTCGCCAAACCAAACTCAGAAAGAGGAACCCGATGTCCCCCATAGTCTACCGCATTTGTACCCTGTTAGAGCAACTCCTTCAAGGAGTACCCATCGGAACAAACTTGGGATTGTATCGCCTTCTCTTCGCTCTGCTCTCAGGGCATTTCCTCACCGAACGAGGAGCGGTCTTCCCGGCATTGGAGCGGCTAGGACTACGCAAGAACGAAGTGCATCACGCCTCAGCAGCACTACGAGAGGGACATTGGAAGATGAGCACCCTCCTCGACAATTGGCAGAAATGGGTACGACAAGAAGGCTCCTTCCAAACGCATCACTACGAGGGATACCGCCCTGTGCCGTGTGATTTGACTGCCTTCTATCGTCCCCATTTAAAGGGGCTAACGAGCAAACACTACTGCCAAGTTGCAGATAAAGCTCTCCCTACCATGGTCTTCGGAGTTGCCGTGCGCGTCGGCTCCATCAGCAAGCAACGGCTCGGCATCCCCATTCTCCTTCTTCGTGGAGAAGCAAACGAGAGCGATGCCAAGCTAGAGAGGCGACTGGTGCAGACGGTGGCAAAGAGCCTACAACCCGATGAAGTGATTATCGCAGATGCCGGTTTTGACCTATGTGACCTTCTTGCGACAGGGAAGCCGTTCGTGGTACGCTTGCCCAAGAACGCCACAGTGCGACGCAACTTCCTGCCAGAGTACAAGGGACATGGTCGCCCTGCAGAGTATGGAGAGTTGGTTCGTCCTCTCCCGCGCACTCACTCCGGTAAGGAGATAGCAAGCACTCCTCCCGACCGTAGCGTGTGCTGGAAGGAGGGGAAGCGTGAGTTGCGTGCCACCCTATTTAGTGAGGTGGTCTTGAAAAGCGACCGACCGGGAGGCACAGTCTTTTCTGTGGTGGCTGTCCATGACCCACGTTACCGGGAACCTCTGTTGTTGGCGACGAACCT
>JAPLCR010000450.1:482-915 GCA_026392135.1 Armatimonadota bacterium | reverse complement strand
TCTGTCTCGCCCGAAGCGTTGCGCTCTCTGTATCGTGACCGTTGGGCAGTGGAGCAGTTGCCTCTGTCTGCCAAGCCTATGCTGGGTTGTGAACGTGCGTTTGTGTCTGGCTCTGAGAGCCGTTATCGCTTACCGGAGTTAGCATTGCTTTGTGGAAGCATCCTCTCCTACATGGCGGCGTGTTCTACTCCTGTTGCGACGGGGTTCTGGGACAGAGCATCCCGTCCGACGTGTGGGAGGCTTCGTCGTGTGTTAGGTCGTTTGGATTTCTCGAAGTTGCCCTCTCCGGTAGGTCAACTTCGTAAAAAGGCAAGTGTGACAGCCCATTTGTTGACAGGTGTGAGAGGGCATCGGAGGCAGAAAGCCAATGCTACCCAGATAAATACCCCAAACACAACTTGAATTTACCGGAAACGTAACTACTCAGGCTATG
>JAPLCR010000450.1:0-467 GCA_026392135.1 Armatimonadota bacterium | reverse complement strand
TACTCAGGCTATGCAATGCGACCTAACCCCCTAGCCCCCTATCCCTAAAGGGAAGGGGGAACTTCTGCCGTGCATGATATAACAGGGTGGTTTGGCGGCTGGCTTTTGACCTTTCAGCACCGCCTACAAAACATCACTCCCGCAGAGTCGGAGCCACCCCTTCCCTTTAGGGATAGGGGACGAGGGTTAGGTGCAACCTTCCAGAGCCGCCCTCCTATGGGGGGAGTAACAACAGAAGAGCCTGAGTAGTTACCCGGAAACTAAAGTACCTTTACTCTTCTCTAAACTCTCTCTCACTTCATTGACGTTTAGGTAAACGTTCTTGCTCTATACTTGCTCTATATATGAATCTACGTAACTACTTCGACAATGTCACATTAGGCGAACACTCTGTTCGCCCCTATAGAATAGACTTTTCAGAAGGACGCAAACTCTCCTCTTTCGCAATTCATCCACCTTCTGAGTCA
>JAPLCR010000701.1:7809-8330 GCA_026392135.1 Armatimonadota bacterium | reverse complement strand
AAGTAACATACAGTTTACGTTGAACATGATGCTCTCCTTCTCCCTACTACTCGAACTCTCGCTTAAACAAAGCAAAAGTTCTTCCTTGCTATGCAAATCTAACTTCCGCAACTGTTCCCGATACACTCAGCGGCTTGCTGAATCGCCCCATGAATAGGATCCTCAAATTGATTGCCCTTTAGTTTTTCAGCCCCGCAACAGTGGATTATTTCGTGAATTGCGAGTACTGTTCGCTCATCGTCGTCATAGTCAGTAAAAGCACTTGGACAAAAACGGACAGTGCAATTTGTCCCTTTACCATCGGAATAGGCACCAGGAACAAAATCATCTGTCGGTGTGCAATCCCCGCCACCATGTGATTGCGAAAATTGGGGATTCGCACACCAGTTCTTCATACATTCGACCCGACCTTGTGCCAGAACCGCTTTGACTACTGATAAAGAGAAGAACATATTGTTTCGTTGTCCTTTCAATATCGCATCCATGACTATAATAAGGCAATTAGCAGGACAACCTAATCT
>JAPLCR010000701.1:0-7764 GCA_026392135.1 Armatimonadota bacterium | reverse complement strand
CCTCCCTTGCTTGAGAAGTCGGATCCAAACCGCTCGGATCCTTTGCCGTCACAAATCGATTCTTGACATATCTGTAGAGGTTGAAGTCTCCGCCCCTGAATCCTATGGGGTCTTGGGTAGACCACTTACCTAAGTTGGCGTAGTAGTTCCTCGCACGGACGTAGACGCGAGTAGGGGAGTTCTGGTAGTATCCGCTCCCTCCATTCCACTGAAACGGAGTTGCAGTCGTTCCTACATGAGTTGCGACGGTTCCAAAGGGGGTGTAGGTAAACGTGTCCGTCTTCGTCTGCGTGTTGTCGTACAGAGCGCGAGTATTCCCTAACGGGTCGAGCGAATAGTCCCGCTCCACTCCGTTTCGGTTCTCGCTCATCACTCTCCCGTTCACTGTCGTGTATCGTACCGTCCCCATAAGACACGCTCCTTCTATCCATTAAGACGCTGTTTCCGCCCCAATCGTTACACATATCAAACCTCGCACTGCCAGGCATTCCTAACCACACTCCACCAAGTTCACGGGAGAGCCAATTCTTTACGCCCCTGACAGAGGAGAACTTTCACGCTTATTTGGCGGTGGAGTCTTTGTAGATTCCTTTGTACATATTGCTATATACTTTGTAATAGCCCTTATTCATCCATTTTTCATACGTGTCGGGTAGGTGCTTTCCCCATAGATAGTAATCCGAATTGGAAAAAATCCCCCTGCTCTTCATTAGAGGTGCCCAAAGATTGAGATATGTATATTTGGTACGTCTTAGTGCCAAATACTCTAATCGCCCCACTCTATTTATCCAACCTTCTTGATTTATCTTATGATCGTTAATGGCTATTCTAAGGGTGAAAAACTCTGGTACACTCTGAACATTATTCAACTCATAGATTGCAGTTGCCCATAGATGCTCTCGGTAAAACTTGTCTCGCATACTTTTTGCAGATGGATATCCGATAAGAATATGAGCGCTGGTTTTTGTTTCAGGTATTGTTTCGCCTTCCGAGCTATCGTCCATGGGTAAGTTGCACCACTCTACCTTCCCCCCCAGCCCTTCTCCGGCGAATTGCCGTACAACCCATGTCCACACTGGGTCTCCCTTTTGAATGAAGCCCTGCAACGCGGGACGGTCATGAAGCATCTGCACGAGTTGCTTCTCGCCCCATTGAAGTGAACTTTTGGTAAGGCTCTTCTTTACAATCAAAGGAGGCACAGGGAGAGCGAAGCCAGACAGCGGCGTTTCTGGCACAGACAGACGTGGAATGGTTGGAGAACTCTGTGGCGTTAAGTGTTGACGAGGTTCTCTGCTCAAACATCCTGCAAACAATAAACAGCAAAAAACGGCGAACATTCTCCTGATTTGCATCGTAGTCCCTTGTGTCAGTTCCAAAGAGGGCAACTTCCCTGAGACGCTATACGTGCTAGAGTGACCGGACGTGTCAACTGGACCTCGTGACGAACCATCTCGAATACCCCAGCCTTCTCGCGTCGGTATTCTGAATATGCGCGATTCCCCGGTAGATGATCCCCTCATTGCCTGCCGGGACCCTGACTTAGACCGCACGCTTTAATGGAATCATATGGGCAACCACCGTTCGGGTAATTTGTGTTGCACCATCCGTCCACGCAAATCATGCAGTCTATAGGTGCTTTGTCGAAGCAATTTGGATTATTTTCCGACTTGCAACGTTCCTGATTCATACAATACGTTTCTGCATAAGCCTGCGTCCCTCCTAAGTTTGTAACACAGACGATACATTTGCGATGGCATAGTTTAAGGCAACCGGAATAGTCAGGAGGTTGGGGAGGTTCCCAGCCTTTAGGGCAGTTTGCATAACAGATGTTTAGTTGCTCAGGAGTACATTTGTAATAGTAATCGCGACCTATGCAGCTTTCGCATTCCCGTTTAGTCGGCTTTTTATCACAGGATGAACACCCGCAATCTGGCGGAGGGGGTGGTGTCTTTACACCACACCCTGCCTGGCAACGACAATCAAGTTGTCCTGTTGTATGGTTCCAGCAACAGGTATCTATGCAACCTATACCCTGACAATGCCCCTTGCCGCCATCACCGCATTTGCTCCACGCACCGTCTTTTCTACAACTCGTCCAATGGGGGTCGGGTACACCCCCCTTGCTGTGCCACTTGGCGCACTGTTTATCATAACAGTCCCACTTTGCAGATCCCTTGAGATGCCTACAGGAATCATTAGGGTTAAGCCCGCTCGGATCACTCCATGTGACAACTTGATTTAGCACATAACTATAGAGATTGAAGTCACCACCCGCAAATCCAATCGGGTCTTGGGTAGACCACTTGCCTAAGTTGGCGTAGTAGTTCCTCGCTCTGACATAGACGCGAGTAGCGGAGTTCTGGTAGTAGCCGCTCCCTCCATTCCACTGAAACGGGGTCGGGGTCGTTCCTGTGGGTCTGGTCACGGTTCCAAAGGGGGTATAGGTAAACGTGTCCGTCTTCGTCTGCGTGTTGTCATACAGGGCGCGAGTGTTGCCTAACGGGTCGAGCGAGTAGAAACTTCGCACACCGCTTCTCGTTTGAGACAGCACACGACCATTCACTGTCGCATACACCGCTTTCATCGCCATAACACACACTCCTTCATACCTTTATAGACGCTGTGTTCCGATTTTAATACTCGCCTAGATAGTCCTCGCCGTCCCAGATGTAGGTCGTGAGAGTTCCGCCCGACTCTATCCCGCTGATGCGCTTCCCGTCTGCACGATAGGTGTAGGTCGAGAGAGAGCCGCTCGCGTTCACTCCCGTCATCCACAGCGAGACGTTGTACGAGTAGGTCGTTACGTTCTCGGCGCGGCTGCTCTTCAGTGCAGGATGTGTAGGAGAGTTCGGCAGTTGATACAGAAATTCCTGCTTTTGCGACAGGCTATTTCAATGCTTTACCTAATTCAATGCCACTTGAAGTGGAAAACACTATACTATTGTATCTGCGCTTTGATACCGATAATGCAAGCGTCATAGAAACCGGAGCATTCTTTTAATCAAATAGGACTGTCCGTACTCCATAAAAATCAACGGATCCCACTTTTTTTGCGGTCTGACAAGGGGGCACTCAGGTTCACGGCGTGGTTGCCTTGCGTACTGGCGAGATGCAGATAGTGGATACTACGCAAAAGCGGCTCACTAGTTTGTCTAGTCTGGTATAATCTGTAAAATCATATTTTCAGTGTCACCGAAAGTTAACATCCGCCTCGAAATCTTTGGCGTAGCCACTTGTATCTACATTCCTAAGCCACTCGTCAAACTGATCAGATATACCTACGTTCCAACACAAATTATAGGGACGAGAGTGAATTCCAAGCCTGTCCATATTGGGCTTCCAGAGACTGTCATAGAAACGTTTCGTCCGTACAGCAGCCAGATACTCGACATAGGCGCTTCTTCGAATATACTCTTGCTTAGATGGATGAGCGGTGTACGCCCACTGCGAAACCGCTTTATGTTCACGATAGAGTTGTGCGTTGCACAACTCGAAAATTACATTCCCCCACATATCTTCGCCATATCGCGGGGAGTCTGTATGTAGCCCAATGGTCGCTATGCGCCGGACACTTATCTCGCCATGGTGTGATAAATCGCCGGGGCCGGATTCCGATTCCACGTTCGGCTCCATCGGGGGAACGCTTGACCAATCAATGGGTATCTTTGTGTCTCCTCCCGCGAATTGCTTGACACACCAGTTCCAGACAGCATCTCCGCGTGTGATAAAGGGACGCATTTCAGGTCTATCGGACAACATACGCTCTAATTGCGTTTCGCCGAGCTTTTCCGGTGGCGTTTGAGGTGGCGCAGAAACAAGCCCATGTTCCATTGTACCAACCGCTTTCGATTGCTCAAGACCGAGGTTTCCCGCGTTTATATCGGTACAATCTCTACAGAGACTGACGTTACTACGAGATGGACGTAAATGAGTGTACGCAAAATTCACTATAGAAATTAGCACTAATAGGCATACAGCTAGTACTACGTAATATCTTTGACGCATATATTCCTCCTCACGCCCTGCGATACGCGTGTTGAGATGGAACGTCTAGAGGCTAACCTTGTCAACAATAACCACTGTTACACTTTGCGTGACCTATACAGAGAGGAGGATTGAGTACGCTCTGAATCGTATTGTCTTATCGCAGCTAATTATTTTAATCAGTCGTTAGTGCAGTCACTGAGAAGTTTTTATGTGTTGCAACAGTCTCAATTGCTACTCTACTAAAAACGATATATAGGAGGTGGTTTATAAGTACCACAGGTCGAGTGAGCCCAACTATCACACGTATCCTTAGGTACACCGTGGGCAACACAATACTCACGGTAACATTGATAACACCAACCAATATCATCATTAGAAGGGTTTCCCCCAATCCAACATTTGTGTCTCGCTTCATCTGGTGAACCAGGCGGTGGTCCACACACACCTAGTCCCATCACACTTCTACAGTTTGGAACAGCTTTCTTGGGCACATGGACGCCGCACCACGCTTCCACACAATCCATGCAACTATCATAATTCTTGCTAGCCCCCTTGCAATACCCAGGGTTAGAGCCTATAATGCCCCCATGCTTACGAGGTTTGCCACCGCAGATGATAGGATCATAAAATGCGTAGCAATTTTCGTCTGGCCAACAGGCGTTAGCGACACATGCGTCACAATCCTGTCTCCAATACGAATTACCACAATCGTTGGGTGGAAAAGGGAAATCTCCCCAGGGATCGTTGGGTTTACCTATCCTTGGTTGGCAATTTTTAATACATGGGTTCCGATAATCTCCGCTTACCTTGTTGTGGCAACAATACTTCATACAGCCAGTTCCGCCGCATTTTTTCTCAAACTCCCTAAAGTGCGGACCACAGCCTTCCCAGTCTGAGCCGAACCACTGACAACACTGTTGGTCGCCCGGTAGGTTCCCTGCACCAGAGCAATTGCTCCTGCCCCTACCAGGACCATCGCAACTACCGTCACTGCATGGATCCAATCCGCTCGGATCGTTCATGGTGACGACTCTATTCTTGACATAGCGGTAGAGGTTGTAGTCTCCTCCATCAAAGCCAATGGGGTCTTGAGTTGACCATTTGCCTAAGTTGGCGTAGTAGTTCCTCGCTCTGACATAGACGCGAGTAGTCGAGTTCTGGTAGTAGCCATTGCCCCCATTCCACTGAAACGGGGTCGTGGTCGTTCCTACATGAGTTGCGACGGTTCCAAACGGGGTATAGGTAAACGTGTCCGTCTTCGTCTGCGTGTTGTCGTACAGAGCGCGTGTGTTGCCTAACGGGTCAAGCGAGTAGAGACTCCGCACACCGCTTCTCGTTTGAGATAGCACACGACCATTCACTGTGGCATATACTACTTTCATCGCCATTACACACACTCCTTCTAACCATTAAGACGCTTCTACCTCATCGGGAGTTACCAAAACCTAGTACTCACTTGGTACAAGTTCTTAGGCTCCCGGAATAATATCTGTTACTTTGAAAGTAGGCGACAGAAGAATGCCTGTATGCATACCCGGACTGGCAGGAATATCCGTAATCCACACTACGTACCCTTGCTCATAGCGGTTGACCGATACTTCGCTACTCTGTAGGCTTTTCCCGCGTTGATATAGATATCTATACGCTACCCCTATAGCGTTGGAAAGATCATCGCCTTGTATAGAAGCAGGTTCCACTCCTCTCTCCTCAAATACCACCTTGCCGATAGTCACCTGTTTGTCAGGGGCATCAGGGGCGTGAACACAAAATCTTACTTGAGACTGTTTTGAAATCTGGTCAAATAGTATTGTTACAGCAGTTTTTTCATGAAACAGTCTCATTTTGCCAGCCGCTTTTATTGCTGTAAGCGTCTCTGAGAGAACCCTTTCTTTTTCTGTTCCCTTAATGCTCTTGATTATCATAACAGGTAAGCGATCGCGACTGTATTGAACAATCATTGCCGCGACCAATAAGGAAAAAAAAGTGAGCAATGCAATGCGCCATTTCATCCAGACAATCTCCTTATCTCAAAATGCGAACACACTTTGAGATATTAAGACCGCATATCCAAAGTTTGTGTAGAGGCTTATTCGATTGTATATGCTGTTCTGGTATATACTGTCAATCTCTTGACTGCACAATTAGTCGAAGGTGGGCATAACTCCACCTACCTTATCTGAACCGCTTACCAGAGAACTCCGTTGGTCAATGAGTATATGAGAGATGGCTTGTATCCTTGCTCACACTCACAACCTTAATATCTCAAATAGACTGGAACCGTTTAGTGCCAAACCTAACTTAATCGAATACGATAGGTAGGGGCATATTCGGGTTGCAATTTAGACCAAGTATCGCCTTGCAACCCGGCGATCCCGCTTGTCCACAATACCAATCCATACCGCAACAAAGCTGATTAATACGTTTTTTGAGAATATCCTGACAGAGCTTCGGATTCGGGTGGCTTCGACATATTCCTGGACCAGTACGCCGCAAGCATTGTATTTCTGCATAGTAGCACACGCACTCTCCTTGTGCTTGCATCCCAGGCAAAAACTTTGTCAAGTCGCCATCGCCTTGACAGGCGCTATGAGGCAAATGACATTTCTCATGCTGTCTTATACAGGACTTAACATACAGAGGCTCCAGAATGCTGGTGATCGTTTGCTTCAGCGCAAGGATCATGGGGAGGATGGCAAGGATTATGGTCAAACGGATCATGAACACATTGACATTGGTTCAAAATATGCTTAGTCTGGCAACAGTACTTTACGTTGTTTTGGCCACGGCACCATTGGACACAGCTATTCCATTCGTCGCCATTACAATGCCTAGAATCACTTCCTTCAACTTTAGCGCAAAATTTGTCCCAACAATTTATTTGGTCACGGACAGGTGTGGATTTACATTGATCTGTTAACAACCCGCTCGGATCCGTCGCTATCACAACTCTATTGTGTACATATCTGTAGAGGTTGAAGTCTCCTCCATCAAAGCCAATGGGGTCTTGAGTTGACCATTTGCCTAAGTTGGCGTAGTAGTTCCTCGCTCTGACATAGACGCGAGTAGCGGAGTTCTGGTAGTAGCCACTCCCTCCATTCCACTGAAACGGGGTCGGGGTCGTTCCTGTGGGTCTGGTCACGGTTCCAAACGGCGTGTAGGTAAACGTGTCCGTCTTCGTCTGCGTGTTGTCATACAGGGCGCGAGTGTTGCCTAACGGGTCGAGCGAGTAGAAACTTCGCACACCGCTTCTCGTTTGAGATAGCACACGACCATTCACTGTGGCATATACTACTTTCATCGCCATAACACACACTCCTTCTACCTATTGAGACGTAACCACAACTCCAAAAGTTGCACGCATGGTTCCGATTTTAATACTCGCCGAGATAGTCCTCGCCGTCCCAGATGTAGGTCGTGAGAGTTCCGCCCGACTCTATCCCGCTAATACGCTTCCCGCCTGCACGGTACGTGTAGGTCGAGAGAGAGCCGCTAGCGTTCACTCTCGTCATCCACAGCGAGACGTTGTACGAATAGGTCGTTACACTCGCTCCTAACGTCTCGGAGCGCAAGTACCCCGTATTCGCGTAGTTGTAGCTCGTCGTTGCGCCTACCTGCTTCATCGTGGTTATCTGGTTCCGAACGTTGTACGTGAACGTCATCGGACTACCGCTGACCTGCTCCGCCTTCGACAAGATGTTCCCTACTGCGTCATACGTCTGCGTAGAGTAGTTGCTTGCCGTCTGTTGGGCGAGGAGTTGGTAAGCGGCGTCATACGTC
>JAPLCR010000265.1 GCA_026392135.1 Armatimonadota bacterium | reverse complement strand
TACAGAAATGGCAAGCCGTAGGAAACGCCCTTAGTACTGCAACTCTGAAGCACACTACGGAATCCGCGAACGTACACTCTGGCGCAGGCGCACTTCAGTACAACTATCCCATAAAGGAGGGCGAGAAATCAGGCGCGTTTGTCACGCTGAGAATTGCCTTCTTGACCAAAATGAAGACGCTACGCCTCTGGGTTAAGCCCGACCACAATACCATTATTGCGGTACTACTACAAGAGCGCGATGGGGGACGCTATAGCGGTTTTGCTTATGTGAAAGCCGATAAATGGAATGAAACGGCGTTCGCCCCGGAAGACTTTATCTTGGACACGGGGCTTGACGCTCCCAAAGACCCGAACGGCAAAATGGACTTAGAGCAGATAGATTCCCTAGCCATTACCGACTATAGCCAGTGGCTTGCAGGGGGCGGGAAAGGGGCATTACAGGAGAAGCTCTTTCCCTATCGTCATGGAGAACACACGCTCTATGTCGATGACATTGAGGCGCTGACAGACGTGATGCCCGAACTCACGCCTAAAAAGGGGAGTGATACGATTCTCGATTCGTTTGAGCGCCCTCAACCCTCGTGGATACCTCTAGGGAGTGTGAAGGCGTTGGGTATAGAGAGCAATAAGCCGCTTATAGGCAAAAGTCTCAAAATAGAGTATCAGGTAACACCCGATATGTTTGGTGCTGTAACAAAAAACCTGACAGGCTCTTTTTTTACTAAAGACGACAAAATCGGACTTACCGTAGCCAGCGTGAAACCCATACGCCTTCTGATACAGGTGGAGGATAAAAACGGGGGACGCTACAACACAACTTTCAACCTTACGGGAGATATGGAAGCCCGCGAACTCACTATCGCATGGAAAGAGCTTACCATCGCCCCCGATTCCAAGACCAAACTCTCCCTAGACCCTACCAAAATTGTACGCGTGTTCTTCATGGACATTACAGGGGCTTTGGATATGGTTACTCAAGAGAACACACTGTGGATTAACAGTCTGCGAGCCATCCATTAAAAGTGAAGCGGATAGCCGCAGAGGGAGTTTTTTGAATGTCAGATACTTCAACTAAGTCAGTACCAGACTGGTGGCAAAGAGAACGTCAGCGTCGCCAGGCATGGATTCTCATCTTTTTGGTGTTTTTGCTCGGACTGATAGGCTACTTCTACTGGGTGTCCGCCTACGGCGTTATCGGCAACCGTATAGGGGTGAATTTCGATACTGCGAACTACCTCTCCTTTATTAATGTAGACGAAAAAGGCAATCCTTCCCTCTACGCGATACGCGCAGATGGAACCGATTTACGCCGACTAACACCCGAAACGGATAAATCGAACAAGCAAAACCCCATGTGGACAGCCGACGGCAAAAACGTCCTCTATAGCTCCACCAACAACCCCAATCAGGTGATGCAAATCTACATTATGGAGAGTGCGGGCGCAAAACAACTCACCTATGGAACAGGGAATAAGTTCTCTCCCTCTCCGGTTCCTTCTAGCCAACTCATCACTTTCCTTACACAAGGAGCCGTGAAGACGGTTCTCTTAAATGGGGAGGACGTACATCAGGTGATGCCCCTTCCACAGGCAGGACATGAAGAAGGGAGCGAAGGAGCAGTCGTAGGGGAGTTGCGTGGACCCTATTTGTGGGCACAGTACTCTCCCGCAGGGGATAACTTGGCGGCAATCCAGTCGTTAAGCAGTGAAGACAATCCCCATAACCTAGGCTCCTTTTCGGCAGGAGACCAGGTACTTCGCGCCATTGTTCATGGTAAGAATGCTTTTTTGGATAGCGGGCGCGAAGTAGGCGCGTGCTGGGAAGCCAAAGGAAAACGTCTTCTCTGCACCTTTGCTGAGTATCATATCCCAACGGGTAAAGATAGACCGAAAGAGTTCGATGTCAGTGAGTTCAAAAATGTCGAATTTGTCAGCGGGATGCGAATTTGGAACTTCGAGGGAGATAAACAGGAGACTCGATCCATTTTCGTCGCTTTCGGCTACACCATTGAACCACGCAACCCCACATGGTCGCCTGATGGCGCTCTCGTCGCTATGGAGGTATGGAGCCACAAAAAAGATGGCGAAAAGGTACTCAAAGGTATTGCCGTGCTGGATATAAGCAAAGAGGGTACTTTTGCGGTTAGAAACCAGACAGATGTGGATAGTTTCAAAACCATGATTCCCGTGACGGCGGACGGTAGCCCTCAACGCCCCGTGTTCTCACCGGATGGGGCACGCATTCTCTTTGAAGTGGCAAAACCTAAAGGGGGACGCGACATCTGGGTGGTGAACACCGATGGAACGGGCAAAAGAAACCTTACAGAGTCGCTGAAAGGCGAAAGCTCACAAGCGGTATGGACTCCTCTGAAGAAGCTGTAGGCTATTCTGTGAAGTAGGAGAGCGTAAGCACTCCTACCTCTTACTCTGGGATATGCCAAGCCGCCTTGCCCGTAAGCAGCCTGTTCGCCGCTTCGGGTCCCCACGTCCCTGCCGCGTAGTTCGGGAAGAGCGGACAGGAGAGAATACATGGTTGAACAGGCAGGTCAAATAGTATTTATTGTGATATTGATAATACAGTAAGGTACTATATTGTATCCCAATAACGCCGTAGCATTGCACCACGTGTTTCCAGCAGTACTTCTAGTGCGCCTCGATTCGCTGAGACAATATCAAGAAAGTCACGCCCTTGGCCACTCACCCCTCGTGATGCTAATGACCGAAGCACCGTTTCAGCCTCGTTTAACAGGTGTGTGTGGTTGTTGACCGTTGCGTCAAATGTTGTAGCAGTTGCAGTGTTTGCTTGGCTTCGTAGTGAGACGAGAAAGTGCCGAAAGGCTGTTTGTTCTGAAAGACCTATTGAGGAAGGTTGTCCTCCAGCAAACAGGGCATTAATTCCATCTACGGATATTCCCTCACGGGGTTGCATTAAGGACAGCAGGTTAAGCCGTTGAGCAATATCCAGAT
>JAPLCR010000302.1:7956-12652 GCA_026392135.1 Armatimonadota bacterium | reverse complement strand
CGTTGGCGAGGTCAAGTTCTACACGCTCCACACGCCAGGGAGCCTCAAGACCTAGAATTTGGCGGTATAGTTCCGTATCTTGCATCATCCCAAAGTATGGCATATTTCATGGGGAACCCACTAACTTCCCCATAGACCCGAAATCAGGGAATATTTCGCAAAGCCCTCCATCTCAAATGAAAAATCACGAGAGATTGCAATGTCCGTTATGGCTAGACATGGGCAGATGGGGCCAACATTATTTTCCGTAAGCAGAGATGGAGATTATTGGGTAGTTAAAACAGTTTCCAGACCCCCTGACACTTTTATAATACATCGCGAGACTGGTGAAGTGAAAGAATATCATCTTGTTCAGATAGGTGCTGACCATGATTGCATTGTCTATTCTCCACCCGCTGGGCAACGTGACGACGGCGATGTATCAGGGAATGGATAGGCTGAGAGCGGTGATGAACGCTCTGAACCGAATGATTATAGTGAAGTGAAGTACGAAGAGCAGAGATACCTGTATAAATTTGAGCCGCACCCACTGAACAGATGCTTGGACAGAAGGAAATCGCGTCCTTCATGTCCAAAACTAAGCATACTATGAAATACGCTATCTGCAACGAAACTTTTCAGGGCTGGGGCTGGGCAGAGACCTGTCAGCAGGTCGCCGAACTCGGCTACGAAGGCATAGAGGTCGCTCCGTTCACCTTCGCGGAAGATGCACGCACTCTCTCTTCGCACGCCCGCAACGTCTACGCCAAGACCGCCCAACGCGCTGGGCTACAGGTCACGGGGCTACACTGGCTTCTCGTCTCCCCGAAAGGCTTATCCATCACCTCTCCCGATGAATCGGTGCGGCAAGAGACCGCCGCATACCTTGCGGAACTGGTGGAACTCTGCGCCGACCTCGGCGGCAAGGTTATGGTGCTAGGCTCTCCCGCGCAACGGCGTATACAGCCCAATGAGACGGCAAAAGAGGCGATTGACCGCCTGCAAGCCTGCCTCGAACCCGCACTTGTTCGCGCCGAAAAACACGGCATTCGCCTCTGCCTAGAGCCGCTACCGCCCCCCGAAGCCAACTTTATACTCACCCTGCGCGAATCCGTCGACCTTGTAGAGCGGTTTAACAACCCGCAACTCTGCACTATCTTCGATGTGAAGAGTGCCTCTAGCGAAGGCAAACCGCTCGATGCGCTCATCCATGAGTTCGCGCCCTATATCGGGCACGTTCACGCCAACGACGCAAATCGACGGGGACCCGGTTTCGGCGATACCGACTTTATTCCGATAATGCGGGCATTGAAAGAGACTGCTTACGATGGGTATGTGAGCATCGAAGTTTTCGACTACTCGCCCGACCCCGTCACCATTGCACGGGACGGGCTGGCTCATCTCAAAAAATGCGAAACCCTCTCCTAAAGGCGTTAAAAAGAATGCTGTCCTCCACCCCTTCGCTCACCATAGACGCGGGATACCACGACCGCGCCCAGTGCCCCATAGTCTTCACCCTATCTGAAGCCCTACCGCAAGGGAACTATGCTCTCCGCGCCAAAGACGGGGCAGTGCTACCCCTGCAAGCCCTCTCACCAACGACCTACGCCTACGTTGAGCCGCTCCTTGCGAAAGGGGAGAAGCGCGAGTATCAGATAGTTGCCGTGAACGCGCCTCAACCGAACCATGTCGTCATCGAACCCGACACGGAGAACGCGCTCAAAATAGAGCGGGACGGCGAGCTGATAACCCGTTACGTGTTTGGCGGAGTGAAGGCACGCCCCTATTTCTACCCCGTTTTAGCCCCCGAAGGCGTTCCCGTCACACGCGCCTACCCGATGGTTCCTGACGACCCGAACGAGGAGCATGACCACCCTCACCATCGCTCTGTCTGGATAGCCTACGGCGAGGTGAACGATACCGACAACTGGAGCGAAGAGAAGGGGCATGGGCATACTGAGCATAGGGCGTTCGACTTTGTAGAGAGCGGGGCAGTATGCGGCAGATTTCAGGCGCAGAGCGTCTGGACATCCGCGCAGCACAAGCCCGTGCTTGACGAGTCGCTTACCGTGACCGTCTGGAACACCTCTGCACCGATTCGCCTACTGGACTATGAAATCCGACTAACCGCGAACTACGGAGACGTGCATTTTGGAGACACAAAGGAGGGGGGTATCCTCTCCGTGCGCGTAGCCTCCGCTCTGGATGTACCGCGCACAGGAACAATAACCAACTCGTATAACGGGATAAACGAGGGTGATACATGGGGTAAAGCCGCCCACTGGTGTGACTATAGCGGCGTGGTGCAGGGGCAAGAGGTGGGTATTACTGTGTGCGATCACCCGCATAGCTTTCGCTATCCCACCCACTGGCACGTCCGTAACTACGGTTTGATGACCGCGAACCCTTTTGGCTACTCCTACTATACGAACAAAGTGAAGAACGGGGCGCACGATTTGAAATCGGGCGAAACCCTCCTGTTTCGCTACCGTATGATACTACATACAGGCGACGTATATACTGCGAAGGTCAACGCCCACTATCTGAACTTCGCCGCAACGCCCATCATTAAAATACACTAGAACGAGAGGAACAAAAGACCGCATGAAGGTACACGTTCACGTCAATCATACTCAGATGAAGGTAGATGAAGTCGTGCAGGGTAAGAACGCCGATGAGATAGTATCCACCACGAAGAGCAAAGTAGCCGAAAAAGCACCTTTTGCAATAAAACTTGCGTTACGTGGAATGAGCAATCAGATGTTCATGCAGGAGCTAGTGAAACGCTATAACAGTGAAGCCAAGCCGCCCAAACCCCTACCTATTCCTGCCTCCGCAGACGAGTTCTTGCAAATTGCGGCGCAGATGGGGGTCGTCACCATTCTCGAAGAGTAGTCGCACTGCCTGCTCTCCTCATAACAGTACAGCCACCCAAACCCCCAAGTAGGGAGAGGTGGCTGTACTGTTTTAGGGTTACGGTTCTCAAGCAAAAGAGCTACTCTTCCGCAGTTGCGTAATAAGCACTCTCTATTTGGTGAGAGTTAGTATCGCGCTTACCACGGCTCCTGTACCTATCTGAGCACTAATCGTCACTGTTTTCGTGGCGGTTACTGCTTTTGTGTTTATGGTAAACGTCTTGATTGTTTTCCCTGTCCCAACCGTGACGGATGCCGCGACGGTGGCAAGAGTCGTATCAGAAGATTTGAGGTTGACAACAACTCCGCCTGCCGCTGCCGCGCCCTTCAGCGTGACGGTTCCAATAGAAGACACACCTCCTTTAACAGAAGTGGGTGCGAGGGTCAGAGTGGATATTGTCAATGCAGGGTCTGTGGTGACTTTTAGGTCTACAGCAACAGCCGCTGATGTGCCAATCTGGGCACTAATCGTGATAGTTTTATCGGCGGTCACTGTTTTTGTGGTTATGGTGAACGTCTGAGTCGTTTTGCCCGATGCAACTGTGACGGAGGCAGGAACGGTTCCCACAGCAGTATCAGACGATTTGAGATTGACAACAGTTCCGCTTGCCCCTGCCGCGCCCTTCAGCGTGACAGTTCCAACAGAAGACACGCCCCCCTTAACAGTCGTGGGAGCGAGGGTAAGAGTAGATATTATTAATGCCGGGTCTGGAGTGACGGTGAGGTTTGTAGCAACAGCCGCTGATGTGCCAATCTGGGCACTAATCGCTACGGTTTTATCGGCGGTCACTGTTTTTGTGGTTACGGTAAACGACTGGGTCGTTTTGCCCGATGCAACCGTGACGGAGGCAGGAACTGTGGCGATAGTAGTATCGGAAGACTTGAGATTGACAACGGTTCCGCTTGCTCCTGCAGGACCCTTCAGCGTGACGGTTCCTACAGAAGAGGTTCCCCCATTGACGGATGCGGGAGCAAGGGTTAGGTTGGTTATCACGAGTGAGGGGTCTAGCACCACGACATTGGCTTTCATCGAGCTTTTGTGTAGGGTACAGGTGTACTTGAAGATTCCAGCGTTTGCGAACAGGTGATCAAAGGTCGCACCCTTGTTTTTGTTGCCGCTAGACCATGTCTCTTTCTGTCCGGCATCGGAGGCGGTGTTATGCCCTCCATCGTCAAAAACCCAGTGGATTGTATCGCCAACGTAGATAACGGGGTCTACAACAGCTCCGCCTTTTGGGTTGATGCTAAAGCCGAATGTGTAGATATGAACCGTGACGGTGTCTGCTAATGTGGGCAACCCCAGCGTACAGAGACATAAGAGTAGGATGCCTGGTAAGATGCGTCGCATGATGATCTCCTGTGTAAGATATAGAAACTTGAAATACGTACCAAAGAGGGGAAGTACAATAAGAGTATACGGTACTTTTGGTATATATTGGTTCCAGTACAGTCGAAAAGTTTAAAAAAGGCGTAACTACCCAGTCCTCATCCTTCTCCCAATTATGAGAGAAGGATTTTATTTGGAAACTGGTCAGGCTCGGCGGTTACGAAACACCAGTTTTTATCCGAATTGACTACTGATTACAGAGTGTGAAAGCTAGATTGCATGAGCGTTAGGGAGGGCGTAAAACCTCATTGCATTGTCATGGAACAGTTTTTTCTGGTCGGTAGGATGCCAGTCACTGACGACGCTCTTCAACGCTTCTACCCATTGGCGGTAAGTTGCGGTTAATGTACAGACGGGCCAATCGCTCGCAAAGATAATCCTGTCATTCCCAAACGTCTCTGCACAGTGAAAAATA
>JAPLCR010000302.1:2424-7913 GCA_026392135.1 Armatimonadota bacterium | reverse complement strand
CAGACAATGTTCTCGCGTTTGGCAACCTCCGCAATATCTGTGTGCCACTGACTTCTGTCCTGCGACTGAACGTTTGCATTACCGCAGTGGTCGAGGACAAACTGAGTGTGAGGGCAGAGGTCAATCAGCTTTGCGCCGTCCAGAAGATTTTCATTAGGGAGGCAGAGGTCAAAACGTAGCCCGCACTCTCCTAGATACTGTACGTTACGCACGAAATCGGGCTCCAAGCAGGTTCCTGAAGGTGTACTCGCAGAGTGAAGAACCTGACGTACCCCTTTGAGGTGAGGGTTATTTTTGAACTTATCTATGTAGGTTCGGAACAGTGGGCTTCCGACCCTACCTCCGATAACTGCCCCCGCCATGGGGTTATCGTCTCGTTCGCATAGTTCGAGAACGTACTCCGCCTCGCCAACAAGATGCTCTTCGGCGACATCTACCTCCATGTAGACCGTCTGTACGACGTTCAGCCCCTCGCTTGCGGTGAGGTAGTCTTGCATCACAAAGCTACGCTTGAGTTTGCCTGCACCTTCCAGCCAAGGCAGGTGAAATTTACTTAAATCCCAGAGATGTTGGTGAGGGTCTATGATTGGAACCATGTGTTTTTCCTTTCGAGCCTACTGTGTTTGAAGTGCTGTCTCTTTACTTGAGCAAGGAGAATCGTTTCTCATAGAAGGAGCCTTTATTTTGCACGTGGCTCTATCCCAAGCAGATTACGCACGAAAAAATCCTTCATGCGTCGACGGGCATACGGTAGCCCTAAGACTCCATGTCCTGTACCCGGTGACACAAGTAAATCGAAATCCTTTCCGGCTTGAATCAGGCGGTTTACTACCTGATAGGTACTTGATGGGTCTACATTTGTATCCATCTCCCCTACCATCAGGAAAAGCTTACCCTTGAGGTTAGGCGCAAGTGTTACATTGCTCTGCTCGTCATAGTGTTTCTCTACGGGATAGCCCATCCACTGCTCATTCCACCAGATTTTGTCCATACGGTTGTCATGACACCCGCAGTCGGAGACTGCCGCCTTATAAAAATCGCTATGGAGGAGCATTCCGCCCAGTGAGTTCTGCCCTCCCGCCGAAGTTCCATAGATCCCTATACGGTTCGTATCCAGATAGGTATACTGTCGCCCCGCCGCTTTAATCCAGAGAATTCGGTCTGGAAAACCTGCGTCCGCGATATTCTTCCAACAGACATCGTGAAACGCCTTCGAGCGGTTTGCCGTCCCCATTCCGTCCATCTGCACCACGACAAATCCGAGTTCTGCTAGCTCCTGTGCGTTATAAAAGGAAGCCCATGCCTTCGGCACAAACGAGTCGTGGGGACCGGCGTAGATGTTTTCGATGACCGGGTACTTTTTTGCAGGATCAAAGTTAGACGGTCGCCAGATAACGCCGAAGATATCCGTCTGTCCGTCCCGTCCTTTTGCGATGAAGCGTTCTGGGGCTTTCCAGCCTGTAGCAAGCAACGTGCTTGCGTCTCCTGCTTCGAGGTCTAGCACTTTTTTACCGTCGATTGTGCGGTGCAGTTCGGTTACCGGAGGCAAATCTACCCGCGAATAGGTGTCCACATAAAACTGCCGATCGGGAGAGAACTCCACTTTGTGAGTCCCATCGCCAGAGGTGAGCCACATCAGCCCCGAGCCATCGAAGTTCACGCGTCCATAGTGGATGTAGTAGGGGTCTTGTTTGGGATAGTTTCCACAAGCACGGAACCAGATTTGCCGCTTCTCTTCGTCCACTCTCTCAATACCGCGCACTACCCATGCGCCCTTTGTTATCTGATTTTTTACATCACCTGTCTTCGTGTCGTACAGGTAGAGATGATTCCAACCATCTCGCTCCGACATCCATATCGCTTCGTCTTTGTCTGGAACAGGGCGTAGGTAGACTCGACTCGTCCAAGAGATAAACGTTTTTGGCTTCTCCTCTATTATCGTATGCGCCTCTCCGCTTATCGCGTCTACCCCAATCCATCGCATTAGTTGGTGCCCGCGCTGATTATAGAGAAAGGTGAAGGTTTTGGAGTCGAGTGCCCATACCTGTTCCATCAAGTTGAAGGGGTTCGGGGAGAGTGTCTCCGCAACAAGCCTGACCTTTTTTGTGTTTGCATCCACAATGCAGAGACGGGGTTTTTCTATTTTGTCACCTGGCTTGAGGTAGTCCAGCGTGCGTAGTTTGGGCTGAATCTGACTCTTTGGTGATGACTCTACAAGATAGACCTTGTGCTCTTGTGCCGGTGCCACTTTCATTACCGCGCAGTAACGGCTATTCGGTGACCACCACAACTCGTTCGTGTAGGAGTTTTGTTCCGTTCCATCTGTTGTTAGGAGTGTCTCTTCTTTAGAGGTACTGTCTATAAGTACAAGATTATGGTCGCGTACAAAGAGGCGCCACCTTCTATCTTGCGACATTCCCGGCAGGTTTTCTGGGGCGGGGCGCGGAGGCTCTTTGCCATCTATGACTGCAACGGTTGGGCTACTCGTTGCAAAAAACGCGACGAGTGACTTTCCATCAGCGTGTGCGGTAAGCCAAAGGTGCCCTGTGTAGGTAGCAGAGTGATACGACTCTCCTGCCTTCATGGTGGCGTACTTATGCTGTGCGCCCTCTGTGTCAACCCAATAGACAGTGATAGGCTCTTTGAGCTGATTGACAAAGGTGATTTCCGTTGGCTGTCCACCTTCGCGGGATGTGTGTGCTGTTGCAGGGGAGAGAGGGTTAGCTTGCCCTACCTTCTCCTGTACAGGGCGTACTGTGTAGGTTTTGAGGTCGCATTCAAAGCTCTTTTCACGTACTTGAAACAGCACACTTCCCTTGTTTAGTTGGAAGCGTAGGCTTTCAATAGGGAGTTTATCCGCTTCCACGGGCTGCCCCAGTACTTGGCTTAAACCTTGTGCTACCTTGCTTGCATCGAATGCAGGGCGGCGTCTATTTTTGGCGGGGTCTACCCACACAAACTCGCGCTTGCCTTCGGAGAGATCGTTACGATACCAGAACTGATGATCGTCAATCCAGTGCGGGGAGACGTTGGCGCGAAAGACCTTACCCTGCGTCGCCTGTTTCAGGTTTTCTGAACGCTCGTAGTCGGCTTTGGTTCCCTGCGCCTCCGCCGTGAGTGATAGCGTTAGGAAGGCACAGGCTATCAGGCTATTGATGACCCCTTCTCGCATTAAGAACCTCCTTATAATTCCTCCCAATACTTCCGCGCTATTAGCGTTATTGGGTTAACTTCTCTTTTTGGCTTGCACTTTTTCCAAATTCTTCGCCACTCTAAACTGGACGATTTTGGTAATTAACTCTAGCGGCAGAGGTTCGTCTAGAGGAAACTGCACAGAGCCTTTGGAACTTTTATATCCTGACAACTCTTGTTTGAACGCTTCAATACCTGAAGCGGTAGGATAGAAGCCGATGTGGTTTTTACAGCCTGCAAAGTACACTAATATACCTTCTCGCTTATATGCGGGCATTCCGTAACTTATCAACTCTTCCGCCTCTGGATCCGCTGTTTTAATGGTCTCGCGCATCAGGGTCAGAAGAGACTGTACGCTTTCAGGGTATTCAGCGATGTAAGCGTCTACGTTTGTAGTTGGTTCAGGTTTCATCAGGGTGTTCGTCTTTCAAAATAGGGATAGAGATGCGACCCATCACAATCTCTCCTTAATTCTCTCCACCCAGTCTGGCGTTTGCGGCAACTTCATAGCACCCATCTCTAGCAGAAGGCGGTTGCCGTCTCGCCCCCCGTCGTAGACGTAGAGAGGGCGCTCTTGCCGAAAAGCGCGTTTCGCCTCCGCAAACATCACTCTATTGGGCTGTACATCCAGAGCGATAAGCACGTCGGCAAAACAGGTGACGAGCCTATCCCGCCGTTGCAGATTGTGTTGTGCGGGGACATCAATAGGAAACGCAGAGACCGCTAAATCTACATCGCTGTTGAAGTTCATTTCGTGGATACGCGCCTCCGCGAACAGTATGCGGTCAAAATTAGCACCGAGGGCGCAACGCAGTCCTTGGTCTAGTACATAGAGAATAGGTCGCCCTAATCTATGCCCGACAATCGCTGTTTTCTGGTAGGGAAGACGGTCATGCCCCGTCACTACAATACCATCCGCACTCGCCAGTGCAGAGACAATATCGTCTAGCTTCTGCAAAATGGCGAGGGAGGGGTTATTGGAGACGAGGACAGCGAAGCGAAAGCCTGTTTTCGTCGCTTCTAGTAGGGAGAGGTTTCCACGCGCATAGAGGACAGGAGGGGGGATGTCGTCATACGCTTCAAGGCAGGGAGGATAGGCGGCACTCCCTACCTCAAAAATGTGAACGTCGTGGAGGCGGCGCACACGCTCCAACTCGCGGCTCTTTGCGAGTAGCTCCTCTTTTTGTTGAAAGAAGAGGTCTGTCGGTGCCTCCCCGACGCAAAGTTGCTCGCGCCACTGTTTTGGGGTAAAGGCGAGAAACTCCCTAGGGCTAAATAGAATCAGTTGGGTCAGGTGGATGGGTTTTTCGTTTTCGCCCCTCACTGCCGCTACACCTCTCTGTCTCTACCCTTTGCGATACTCCGCCGCTTGCTGGAGGTGGTATCCGTCGTGCGCGAATATAAACGTCGCGAACTGGTCGAGGTCAAGCCGTCCGATATTGGGAGGGCGTATTCCCGCTCTCTCGTACTGCTCTGGCGACAGGGATTTCAGCAAGCCCACGACGACCTTGCGTCCTTCGCGATATCGTTTCAGGCAGTTGATAGGGTCTTGATGCGCGTAGTCGTTGTCTATCGCCATCTGTCCCTCGTCCATGTCTGGCAGAGTCGGCTCATCTTCGCTGAGTATTCGCTCAATGCGCTCTTTGTGAATGGGTTCCCAGTCGGCGAGGTGCGCCACCACCTCGCGTAACGTAAAGCGGTCGGCATAAGGACGCACATCCCACACAGGGTCGGTAGCGGAAATCCCCTCAACCAGAGCCTCCAACACTTCAGGAGTACTCGCCACGCTCGTTAGTAGGTACTTTCGCACAGGCACCGGTAACATTCTTCGTTCTCCTCATAAGGTAGTTTGGCAATGCGTCGTTAATAGCCTATCGCTTTCAGAACCGCGTCGCGCTCGGCGGAGACCGTGATGAGCGTGTTGTCTACGTGTTCAATGGCGGTGTCGGGGTCTTTTAGCCCGTGTCCGGTGAGAGTCGCGACAACCGTCACGGGTTGCGTGAAGAAGCCCTGTTGCGCCAGTTTTTTCAAGCCCGCGATGGAGATTACGCTTGCAGGCTCTACGAAAAGTCCCTCTTGATTCGCCAACTGCTGATAGGCGGCGAGTATCTCTTTGTCCGAAACCGCTGTAATAGAGCCGCCCGACTCGTTGCGGGCGTTAATGGCTCCCTCCCAACTTGCAGGATTGCCAACTCGTATCGCTGTCGCCAAGGTCTCAGGATACGAGATAGGTTTGCCATGTACCAGCGGGGCGGCATTTTCTGCCTGAAAGCCTATCATGCGGGGCAGTTTTGTAC
>JAPLCR010000302.1:0-2399 GCA_026392135.1 Armatimonadota bacterium | reverse complement strand
GCAGTTTTGTACACTTTTTATCCCCAAAATACTCCTTATATCCCTGCCAGTAGGCGGTTATGTTCCCCGCGTTGCCGACGGGCAGAACATGAATATCGGGTGCATCTCCTAAATCGTCTACCACCTCGAACGCCGCTGTTTTCTGCCCCTCAAGGCGATAGGGGTTCACCGAGTTGACGAGCGCAATAGGGTGCGTGGCGCAAATATCGCGCACAAGGCGAAGCGCATCGTCGAAATTACCCTGTATAGCAAGCACTTTCGCGCCGTGAATCAACGCCTGCGACATCTTACCAAGCGATATTTTGCCATCGGGAATTAAGACGTAACAGCCCATGCCAGCGCGGGCAGCGTAGGCGGCGGCAGAGGCGGAGGTGTTGCCAGTGGAGGCACACATAACGGTGGTTTGCCCGGACTCTTTCGCTTTTGTGACTGCCATGGTCATGCCTCTGTCCTTAAAGGAGGCAGTGGGGTTTAAGCCTTCAAACTTCGCGTAGAGCGTGAGATAAGGGCTTATCTGGGCAGCGAGACGCGGCAACGCGATAAGTGGGGTCGCCCCCTCACAGAGAGAGACAATGGGGGTATCCGCTGAGACAGAAAGCCTCTCGCGGTAACGCTCAATAACACCAAAATACAAAGTGAAGGGTCTCCTTACAACATTATCAACAGTTCACCTAATAAGAATACCACGCTTTTGAGGTCTGTGTAGAGTTCTATCCGCCAACTTTTTCAGAATGCCATGCCCTTTCAACAAGAGAATTGAGAGGGTTATGCGCCAACCCGCCCCTATTTCGGGGTACGATATACCTAATCTCTCCTCAAAACGGCGTGGTTTGGATAGAGGAGCGCCTACAAGGAAACCAGATATGCTTAGCTACTTAGATATTAAGGACGTGGGACCCGCCTCCCGTATGCGGATGGAACTCTCTTCACGTATCAACATTATTACAGGCGACAACGGACTCGGCAAAAGTTTTCTTTTGGATGTCGCATGGTGGGCGTTAACCCGCACATGGGCGCGTGGAAAAGTATTACCGCATCAGCCGCCCTCAGAACCAAGTTTAGGATATGGTTTCGATGGAAAATCGGAACTTATTAACCGTACAAGCAAGTTCGATAGGAGAACGCAAGAGTGGAAGATTTTGCAAAGTCGTCCGGCGATACCCGGTATTGTACTCTACGCTCAAGTTGACGGAGGGTTTTCCGTTTGGGATCCTGCACGAAACTACTGGCAAAAAGAGATGCCCAATCGCCCCGCCGCCTATCTTTTTTCTTCACAAGAGATTTGGGAAGGAAATGAACACTGCGAAGGACTCATCCGCGACTGGGCTTCTTGGCAACGTGAAGAAAGCGATGCTTACGAACAGTTCAAGCGTGTCCTCAGTCAGCTTTCGCCATCTTCGAATGAATTACTTGTACCGGGCGAACTCAGAAAAATTTCGATAGATGACCCTAAACGGTATCCAACAATTAGAATGCCTTACGGTGAAGAGGTGCCGATTATTCATGCTTCGGCAGGTATGCGCCGTGTTATCGCTTTAGCCTACCTGTTAGTATGGACATGGCAAGAACATTGGGTCAATATCGCTATGCGACAAGAGTCGCCAGCGAAAGAGATAATATTCTTAATTGATGAGGTTGAAGGACACTTACACCCTCAGTGGCAACGACGCATTGTTCCCGCGCTTCTGGATGTTATGGACGCTCTTACAGGGAGCCACGAAGTAAGCGTGCAATTGATTACAGCGACACATTCGCCTCTCGTTCTCGCGTCTGTGGAATCTCGGTTTGATAAAGAAAAAGACTCTTGGTTCGATCTCAATTTTAACGGTGAAACGCGCGAGGTGACTCTCGAAAAACGGGCGTTTTATCGGCAAGGCGATATATCTGACTGGCTTACCAGCGAAGCGTTCGACCTGAAACAGGCACGTTCGTTAGAAGCGGAGGTGGCTCTTACCGAGGCTCTTGCCCTCCTTCGCGTAGAATCCCCCGCTATAGGCGACATCGAAAGAGTGGATACGCTCCTCCGAAACTCTCTAAGCGGTATAGACAGGTTTTGGGCGCGTTGGTCTGAATTTCGCAAGAGGCAGGAGGTGGGCTAGTGCTAAAAGTACCCCCTGCGCCTGAGCCGCCGACTTTCGACGCGAATGTGCGAAAAGAGGGGGAACGCGCCATTAAAGAGATGGTCGGAGAGGGTGCAGCTCGTCGAGGACGACCTAGAACTAACTTTGGAACACGAGATGCGATACCTTCTGAAAAGTTCACAGACTACTGGACTCGCGCTCTTGGCGACCTGAAGACAGCCTATAACTACATCTGCGCCTACTCTTGCTTTCATATTCATGATGTGACAGGAGATGCTACTGTCGACCACTTCATTCCGAAAGAGTGGCGAACGGTTT
>JAPLCR010000356.1 GCA_026392135.1 Armatimonadota bacterium | reverse complement strand
CGGTTGCATCCATTCTAGCCAAAAACACGCCGCTATGACCTCAGAATGAGGCTACGACAAGAGCCGAAAACAAGAGGAACAACACCAAAAACTACCCCGCCAGATGAGATTTCAAGCCATCCGTTGGCGAAGGTATTGCTATGTTACTTGCTTTACTTGGACTGATGACCATGATGATGACTACTGACCTACCCCAAGGCTCTGCCCCTCCCCCCATTGCGCTACCGCACTTTCCTGACAGGCTACACGCCTTTGTGTGGCGAAACTGGACTCTGGTTCCTACGGAAAGGATTGCTCAGACTATTGGAGCGACCCCAGACGAAGTGAAGCAACTGGGCAGTAGCATGGGTCTCCCAACCCCGCTCACTATCACTGCACAACAGTGGAAGCGTTCTGCCTTAACCATCATTCGACGAAACTGGCATCTACTGCCCTATGATCAGCTACTCACGCTTCTACAGTGGACACCGGAGCAGATGGAGTTTAGCCTTCGTGAAGATGACTTTCTCTATGTTAAGATGGGTAATCTCAAGCCGAAGTGTGAGCCTGTACGGTATAAGCCCTCTTCCCCTGAAACACAACAACGCGAGCGGGATATCGCGCGAACGCTTGCACAGACGTTCCCGGAGGGACTGCCAAAAACGACTGCTCCGCTTTTTCAGTTCGTGCAAGAGCTGAGCAACCCTACAAAATCTCAGACAGTGGCACCTAAATCTACTGCCCTCCGCTTCTGCTACTCCTATTTTGCCCTGTATGGCGATCCACTTTTAGATAAGGAAGCAGACCCGTATCCCGACCACTACCTTGCGAAGATGGCGAAGGTCGGTGTAACAGGCGTATGGCTACAGGCGGTACTCTACAAACTTGCACCTTACCCTTGGGAGCCACACCTGAGCGACCACTACGAGGAGCGGCTAAAGAGCCTCCGCAAACTGACGGCACGCGCTAAAAAACACGGTATCCGTATCTTCCTGTATCTCAATGAACCGCGCTCTATGCCGCTCTCCTTCTTCAAAACACACCCAGAACTCAAAGGTGTAACAGAGGGTGACTATGCAACCCTCTGCACCTCGACACCAGTTGTCAAGAAGTATCTTAGCGATTCCATCGCCTCTATCTGCAAGGCAGTACCCGATGTAGGCGGTTTTTTCACGATTACTGCTTCTGAGAACCTGACGAGCTGTTGGTCGCATGGCAAGGGGCAGGAGTGCCCACGGTGTTCAGGGCGGAGTGCGGGGGAGGTTATTGCCGAAGTGAATACCGCTATTAACGAAGGGATACACCAGACGGCGAGCCGTGCCCAACTGATTGCGTGGGACTGGGGATGGAGCGATGAGGTTGCGAAAACGGTGATAGGTACGATACCCGCGGATGTTTCGGTGATGAGTGTGAGTGAGTGGGATATGCCCATCAAACGGGGCGGGGTGAATAGCATTGTTGGAGATTACTCGGTTTCGACCGTAGGACCTGGCGAGCGAGCTAAGAGTCACTGGAGATGGGCAAAGGAGCGTGGACTAAAGGCGGTAGCAAAGATACAAGCCGCGAACTCATGGGAACTCTCCGCCGTACCTTATATTCCCGCGCTTGAGAATGTGGCACAACACGCTTTGAACCTCCGTTCTGCGAAAGTGGATGGAATCATGCTAGGCTGGACACTGGGGGGCTACCCCTCCCCCAACCTCGAAGTGATGGCGGAAATACAGAGTCTACCTGTAGACGAAATCGGTAGCGATACGCTCTACAAAACCCTCCTAAAAGTCGCGACTTCTCGCTACGGAGCGACGAACGCTCCGGCAGTCGTCGAGGCTTGGCGCGGCTATAGTACGGCTTTTCGCGAGTTTCCATTTCACATCGGGCTGGTCTACTCTGCGCCTATGCAGTTCGGGGTCTCAAACCTGCTGTGGGCAGAGGCGACTGGGTATCATGCCACAATGATAGGCTTTCCGTATGACGACCTGGATGGTTGGCGCATGGTATACCCTCCAGATGTCTTTGTGGGTCAAATGCGAAAGGTGGCACAGGGGTTCCGCCAAAGCCTTGTAAAACTAAGGGAAGCCCTCCCTACCCCGCTACGCAAGAGCAAACAGGCTACCGCGTTGCATCTCGAAATGGGACTTGTAGATGCTATTGCTATCCACTTTCAGAGTACGGGAAATCAGGCGCAGTTCGTGCATTTACGGCGTGAACTGCCGACAAGCGGGGAGCGAAAACAGGCAGTAGTTAGGGAGCTAGAGCAGATTTTGAAGGAGGAGATTAGGCTAGCACAACGGCTGTATGCTCTCCAGTCACAGGATTCCCGTATCGGCTTTGAAGCCTCTAATCAGTACTATTACATTCCGATAGACCTCCTCGAAAAGGTGCTGAACTGTCAGTATCTGCTTGACCATTGGTTGCCGACGGTGCGGTAGGGTACGCACAGCACCACATACTCAAACCAGACTAAAAAGTAAGCGTTCAGGATTGCAGCTATTCACATAACCTCACCCCGCCTCTCCTTCGCAAAGGAGAGGGGTTCTCGCGGTATGATATTGGAAAGCCTGTACGAACGGTTCCAATTTTGGGGTTTGTGTGTATTTCACGGTTAATGCCCAAAAGAGTAAACTCTTACACTAAAAACTCGTAACTACCAGTTGACATTCGATTTTTTTTGCACTATAATGGAGTTGTGTTGTAGTCACTCCTGCAACATAACTACTTAACTGAAAGGGTAACAGAGATGTTTCGCAAAACTCTTCTGGTCGCTGGTATGCTTTTTGCCTCTATGGGGGTAGCCCACGCTGCGGATATCACAGCCTCAACGGGCACTGCATCCATAATCATTCCTTCCGGAGGCACCTCGTATCACGCAGGTGGCTCTATTACATTCACATCTTTCCATAGTATTGAGGCGCATCGCACCGACTCGCCCTTTACTGGTAGTGCCCAAGGATTATACACCTTCATAAATGGAGCAGGGTTTGTACCGGGTAATATCTATATTATCGTTACCACTGCGACAGGAGTGTTCAGTTGGGCAAGCGGGAATGGCGCGTCCCAAAACGCTCCTAGCTCGGGCACGATGAGTATTTCTGGTTCACACACGTTCACCCTTAGCCCACCAGCGTGGGACAGTTTCGCCAAAACGAAATGGCATCAAACCACGCCGAACGGCGATCCAGAGTATAATGTTGCTACGAGTTACAGTACATTCAAGATAATCCCGTAGTTGTAAGAGCCGCCTCATGCGCGTTTTCGGCATGAGGCGGCTTCCCTCTCTGTTAAAAGGACTGCCCAACGATGCTAGGTCTACTCTGCCTCTTTGCGCTAACCGCAAATACGGTTACTCAAACGAACTCCGTTGCGCCTCAAACTAGCTTCTCCATCGCCTCTCATAGTGACACGCGCCTAAACGCCCTTTGCGAACTCCACTGCAAAGGCGTTGCGCTTCGCGATGTTTTCAAAGACCTTGAGAAGCAGACAAAGGTGAAAATAGAGACGCGCGGAAAGTGGACAGGCGACCTACGCGCCGCCATTTTCACCAAGCCTATGCCGCTCCGCGCCATGATGTCTCGTATATCCAGCCTATTTCATCTCTCATGGAAAGCCGGTGGCGAGAACGCAAAAGAGGAGACCTACGTTTTCTATGAAAGCCCCGCAAATAAAAAGTACGCGCAAGACATAAGGGATGTAGGTTGGCGGAGCGTTTTGGCGAGCCTCCGAAAGGGAAAAGAGTACGCCGCTCTTCCTCCAGAGGAGTTGAGCGGAAGGGCGGAAAGAGGCGACCAACTGGCACGAGAACTTCTCATCTCCAAAACAGATAGAGACCTGCTAACCCTTTTCTGGGAGCTAGACGATACCTCCTTTGAAAAACTAAACCGCCACCGTCCTCTTTGCTTTCGTTACGAACAACTCCCCTCCCCTCTACAGTCCTGCCTTCTCCGTGTGACTCAAAAAAAGGAAGAGCAGAGAGCGCAGAACTATGAGCAAGCCCGTAAGGACGACCCAACCATACCTCCTTACCGACCTTTGCAGTTTGAGCCAAAGGACTTGAGGCTTCGCTATCTTATGCACGGAGAGGGGGCGAGGGCGCAACTTCACGTCTTTCATGAGGCGAAAAATGACGGGGCTTCGCATATTTATCCTTTTCGCTTGAATGGTGGCGTTGAAGACCTCTGGCATAAGGAGATATTTGAGCGTACGCACCGTCGCCTCCCTGCCAATAGACGCGCTGTAAACCGCAAAGCGCAACAGGATATCGCCCTCACTGGTAGATACTGGGGTGACGTAGCGGAACAACTGCACCAACAAACAGGATGTAATATATTCACAGATTCTTTTTTGAGTCCCCCAGCTTCTGTGGACAACAGGTACACGGAAGCCGCTCACTCCTTTGACGAGGGAACGCGATTAAGCGACATCTTGGCTAAATCGGGAGAGTGGGGCAGACGCTGGTGGCAAGAGGGAGGCGCGGGCAACGATATTCTGCTCTGTTCCTCCTGGTGGTACGAAGTGCATCGACCGAATAGATACGAAGACCTACTGCATCTTATGCAGAGGACTCGAAATCAGGAGCGCCTCTTCACTTTGGACGATTTGGCGGAGATATACACCTTACCGGGTGTTATGATTAGTTGGCTGGAGGAGGCGACAGGAGCGGAGCTATTTCTGATGGAGAGGCACACTGGTGTCTATCGCCTCTACCACTCGTTGAGCGCGGCAGAGAAACGCGCCCTTGTCGATTCGGGCTTAAAGAAGACAAGCCTCGCCTCTGCAAGGTGGACGGAGTTTGAAGATGTACTCAACGATATACACTCTGGTTTGACGGACGCTCAACGGGAGAGCGCAGTCTTGACTTTGGAGTGCAATAAGGATGGCTTGAGCGTCTTAAACCTGAAGTGGGGCGATGGCGCAGGGGGCTGGCTCACCGAAGAGGTGATGCACTGCGGACTCCTGCCCGCATTTGTTCAAAAGCAGAGAGAGAAGGAGAAGAGCAAATGAGAGCGTTTATTGCGGCACTCGGATTGTTGGCGTTTTTTGGCTCTGTAGAAACACGCTCCCTCGCAGAAGAGAAACGTGCAGAGAGCGTCAAAAAGTATCGTGTTATCATCCGCGTTGTACGCCCCGAACTGGCGAAAATGCCTTCGGTAAAAGAGGCACGAGCGAATATGGGAAAATATGCCGCGGTCTCAAACGGAGTGTTTCATCCTAAAAACCCCGAATCCGACGAAGAGCTGCTCAAGAAACTGAACAAGCACAACCCACAGTTCAAGTTTAGCCGTATTCTTACGAAGCGTACTATTGAGGCAGAAGCAGACAAATTGTGGGATGTGCCGGAGGATATGACCCAGCACAGCATTCGTCTCGCAATAGTGGATAAGAGTTCCGAAATTATGGATATGAGGCGACAGGAGCTATTGAAGTCAACCAACCCTGAAGAGGCGAACCGGGGGAAATCTCTACAGAACCTCTCCCTCTTATATCCTGCAAACGAGCTACAAGAGATGAAGGCTGACAACAAAACGCTACTCTACATTCATCACGCCGCCTTAAACAGTAGGTACGAAAATAGAGCGGTATCTGTTTCTGGAAGCGAGAGCGGGGCAAGAATAATCGAGAACAGACCGACCTTCTGTTTGACAAACGCGCTCTACTGTATGCTGATGGGCAATAACGGCGTGTTCAAGTTTCAGTGGGCTCCAACCGATGTAGTCATTCTGACCATTTTGGATAAATAGCAGAGAGCGATTTACTGCAAAAATGGGGGAGAATCACTCCTTTGCGGAACCATTCAGCCTCAAGACTTGGAGAGTTGTCCGCAACGCAACCTCTTTGGAGAGATACGCTATCTGGCTCTGGTCTGTGAAGAGGAGACGATGGCGTGTCGGCTACGCGAACGCCCGACATGGCGGGGTTGCGATGAGGAGTTCATACAGAGGCGAACCGAGTATCTACGCACCCTGAACGCAGGAACGACCAGCCCCGTCCCCATACCGCTACTCGATACCACACACGCCTCGTTCGCTGAGACCGCCGAACGAATTCGCGATTGGGCGACCCGCTTCCCGCTTACGGAATAGGCTTCGCAGTAGCCTCGCCCTCTATTAGTTCGTACCGCTTATCGCTCGGTAGGTTGGAGTAGACGCTCTCCTTCCCGCTCCCCCATAATACGGTTACACTCTCCATCTTCGCATCTGCGCCCAGACCAAATAGAACACGGCTATCGTGCGCCGAAAGGTAACTGCTTCCGCTACGGCACACGCGCGTTTGGGCTCCTCTGTCCGTTTTGAGCGTTATCTTCGCGCCATAAGCGTTTCGATTGACGCTCTTGCCTGTCAACTTGAAGCAGAGGTAGTGGTTCGTATTCTGGCTCTCGTTATGCAGAAGATGGGGAGCGCCCTTATTTGGAATCAGCAGAATATCCACTCTACCATCGTTATCAAAGTCCCCGTAGCACGCGCCCCGCCCGACAATGGGCTGTGTTATCGCCGCGCCCGCAAGGCTACTCACATCGCTAAACTTGCCATCTCCCCTGTTCTGTAAGAGAACCGAGGGCTGTTCGTAGGTCTGTGAGGGGTTAGATTTCGATACTGTGTCCTCAATATGTCCGTTTGTGAAGAAGAGGTCTGTCCATCCGTCGTTATCGAAGTCCGCGAAGAGCAGTCCGAACGTAATATAGGGATAACTAGGCGCGTAGGTTCCTACCTGTTTCGAGCGTTCGACGTAGGACGGCTCTTTCCCTATAGGGTAGAAGCCGATCCCCTCAAAACTAAAGTTTCCAATCGCTAGCCCCGCCGTTCCATCATTCCTATAGTCCGCTATGTCAATGCCCATGCCGGCGCGAGTAGCGGCGTTGTCGCTCAAGGCGATACCGCACTCGAAGCCCATCTCCTTGAAGGTTCCGTTTCCATTATTATGGAAAACGTAGTTAGGCTGCATATCGTTCGCGACAACAATATCGGGGTTTCCGTCGCCATCTAAATCGTGAACCACCACGCCGAGTGCCTTCGCATTCTCGTTCCAGATACCCGCCTCCTTCGTCGTATCCTTGAAGCGACCGCCGCCCTCATTATGATACAGGCGGCAAGATTCCCCCGGATACTCCTGCGGACGGCAGTACGACTTGAACCCCTTCGAGGTGCAGGGAATATCGGTGGCAGGAGTCCACAGCGCATAGTGACAGACGAACAGATCCAACTTGCTATCCTTGTCGTAATCCAGCCACACCGCACTTGTACACCAGCCCGAACCGCCCGCACCAGAGGTAGCCGTCACATCGCGGAAGCCCCTGCCCTGCTCGTTGTGAAAGAGGCGACTGCCCCCTACCTCCGTGATGGCGAGGTCGTTGTAGCCGTCGTTGTCATAGTCGCCAACGGCTACGCCCATACCCTGCATGGAGACGGCGAGTCCCATCTCCTTCGTCACGTCGGCAAAGGTTCCGTTTTTACTGTTATGGTAGAGGGTGAGCGTGGGGGCTTGCCCGGCGTGCGGCTTCCACCAGTTCCCATTCACAAGCAGAACGTCGAGATAACCGTCGTTGTCGTAGTCAATAAATGCGCCGCCCCCGCCCATCGTCTCTGGCATATAGTATTTCCCCTCCGCGCCGTTCACACGTAAAAAGCGGAACCCCGCCCTCTCGGTCACATCCTGAAAGCGAGTCGTGGTTGTGGCAAGGGAAGCCGTGTTGACCGAAGATGAAGGCGGCGTGGCGGGGTTGCATCCCGTAAGTAACGGATAGCACATTAGCGCAAGGAAGAGGCAAAGAGAGGTTCTCATAGTAGCGTTACCTGATAGGTTGGAGGCAGGGGTAACCCTATCTTCTCGAATAGCTTTTTTAGTTCCGTTTTCACCTCTACACTGCTGCGTCCATGCACAAAAGCGATTTGCAGTTGGAAGTACGCTCTGCTCAACTGCCCGTACTGTAGATAGTGACGCGCCAGCGCAAAATGTGAGCGATAGTCCGTGGGAGAGTGACTGATCGCGATGTTCAACCTCTCCTCTTTGCTGTCACGCTCCACCAGCCTATGGGCAATCTCTTTCTGCTTCCGAGCATTTTCCGATTCACCGCTTCGCGAGTAGGCGTTCGCCAGTTGCAACCGCGCTCCGGTTGAATCTGGAACCGCAGTCAGCAGGTTCGAGTAGACGTATATCGCGGCGTGGTAACGCTCCTGCTCCATCATCATGCTTCCCAGCCGCTCCATGATGTTTACGTCTCCGGGCTTGAGTTGAAGGGCTTTCAAGAGGTAATGCTCCGCTAGTGCGGGGTCGCGCTGTTTGTAGAGAGGGTTCGCCAACAGTATCCCATAGTAGAGGTTGACACGAGAGTCTTCCGGTGTCTGCTTCAACCATAGAGCGACTATTTTTTCCGCGTCGTCGAACCTCTGCTGATTGTAGAGCGCGAAGGCGTAGGTCAAGGCTACCGCGCTGTTTTGGGATTCCTTTTGGTAGAGCGATTCGAGCAGAGCGAGGGCTTGTGTATTTTGAAGGCTCTTCTGTAGTTCCGCAGCGAGCGCAAGCCCACCCTGAGCATCTCCCGGCGAAAGCGAAGCCGCCGCCGCGCTCAAAGCCTTCACTGCCTCCGCGTTTTTCTCCATTCCGCGATAGGCGCGGCTAACCCCGATTATCGCGACAACATCATGTGGGTTTAGAGCTAGCGAAGATGCATAGATTTGTTGAGCCTTATCAAAACTCATCGTTTCTAGCAACAGCTGCGCCCATCTCTCCATTAATTTGGGCGGAAAAGTTGAACTAGGTGTAATGCCAAACTTGCTGAGCGTCACTCCCGCAGTAAGCATATCGCCGCTCTTCAAAGCAGTATCAAAATAGCCGTATAGCATTTCAGCAGTCGTAGGCGGTTTACTCTCAATATTCCACACCTCCGTTAGGCGGGACAGCCTTTCACGCAGGCGTACCGAATCGTCAGTGGGAGGGTCGGGGGGCGCAGTGGTACTCATGGTCTCCTCAATGCGTAGAAGGTTTGAGGTTGGAGGCTGTACCTGTCTTCCCTTCATGTAGGACGTTACATTCATGCCTACCAAAATAAAGAGAGCAAACACCAGAAGTTTAGCCAACATATTCGATTGAGTGGTTCTGCGCGTCATAGTAACAAGCAATTCCCCGAAGAAGGGATAAATTCCTGCTCTTCTAAACAGATTACAGGGAGTATAAGAAGGGAATCAGACTACGCGAGGGGAAAGATAGCGCGGAACTGTATTTTCGCAGTTACACTTTTTTCAAATTAAGGAGCAAGACTGATGACCCCCGAACTAGACCGTCGCCAACTCTTCGCATTGGGCGCAAGCGCCGTCATCGCCGCTTCGGCGACATCTGCGATAGCAGCACCTTTCGCACCTCAAAATGGGCCCGCCGCTGGCAACACGAAGGGCGACTTAAAACCTATCGCCATGCCCGAAAAACTCAAGAACACCGCCCCCGCAGGAATTAGCCCCAAAACACACGAAGAGCATTTCAAACTCTATACGGGCTACGTCAAAAAAGTGAACGAGATACGCGACAAGTTGTCGGCGATGGGTGTTCCCGATCCAACCAAAGCGAACCAGACGTTCAGCGAGATTCGCGAACTCAAAGTGGAGTACACCTTCGCGCTAGGCGGCGTGAAGAACCACGAACTCTACTTCAACATTCTGGGCGGACAGGGCGGCGCACCGAATGGCGACATCGCCGAAGTCATCAAAGCCTCGTTCGGCTCCTACGAAAACTGGGTAGCCGACCTCAAGGCGACGGGCATCGCCGCGCGAGGCTGGGTCTGGCTGGCGCACGACTACACGGACGGTAGCATCTTCAACTACATTGGTGACGCGCAGAACACCTTTCCAGTGTGGCACGCCACGCCTCTCCTCGCCCTCGACGTATACGAACACGCCTACTACCTCGATTTTCAGACGGGACGCGCCAAATACATCGACGCTTTCCTCAAATCGGTGGACTGGGACGAAGTGAACAAGAACCTTGCCGTAGCGAAGGCGGTAGCCGCCGCCGCGAAGAAGTAAGGAGTTCG
>JAPLCR010000060.1 GCA_026392135.1 Armatimonadota bacterium | reverse complement strand
GCACAGAAAATCGTCTTAGTGGGTCACTCCATGGGGGCAGCCGCCGTGCTGGGAGCCGCGATTCGCGAAGTGCAGCACCCTGCCTCCCCACCGCTTGCAGGTGTAGTATGCCTCTGCATGGGGGTCAACCCCGAAATCGGATTTCAGAGCGTAGTAGGACGTAGTATGCAGGCACAACGCGCCGACTACGTGAGCGGTAGCCCTGTATCGGAACTCTCTGGACAGTTGGGGACGCTTCTACCAGCCTCACACCAGCTGCATGACCTACCCGCCCTGTTCGTAGCAGCACAGCAGGACGTACTGTTCTCAGTGGAGCGGGTAGAGCGTTTAGCAGAAGCCGCCGGCACAAACACGCGCACTGTTCGTATCGAGTCTTCGCATCAAGAGGCTCCTGACAAATCTAAAATGGCTCTGTTGGGCTGGCTGGAAGCGTTGTGATGTCGTATGATGAAAACCTACCTACCACCCCTAAAACTTACCAGAGAGCGATAGCTGAACCATGCGCCCCTGTTGGAAGCGTGTTCCGCTAAAAGCAGACTGAAAGTTGATTACAGTACGGTCATCAATAAGGTTTAGAATATCGAGACCAAGGCTAACACGCTTATTCAGGAATCGCCCCCCTGTGTTCAGATGAAAATCCACCTGAGTTCGTGGTGTTCGGGTGTTATTCGGAGGAATGACACTACTTGCAAGCCCACTCCCATGATTGACAATGAACGACACTAACATCCCGCTCTTCCAAGTGTAGCCCACATTCAACCCAAGCGTGTTGCGTTGGTCATGGTCGTTGAAGTCGTCAACGGGGGCACCTGTGTTATCAAGCCCGTTTGGCGCGGCAATTGAGTAGGTGTAGTTAAACGAAGCGTCAAACCCCACCGTCCGATTCTCTTTGTCCTTACCTGCCGTTAAATCGTACGAAAACTCAATACCGTGTACCGCTCCATATTGAAAGTTTACTGCTGAATAGAGTCCGATTTGGCTACCGGGAATGAGTAAGCCCGTGTCTACTTGATTATGTATCTGCTTCACATAGTAGGCAAGGGAAACAGTCTGACGGGGCGCAACTTGATGTTCAAGACTAATGTCGTACTGGTCGAGTGTTTCTGGCTGAATTGCCTGCCCAACAATGGCACCCTGCGCTAACGGGGGCGTGTTAAACAGGCGGTTATAAGACCAGCGGAGAGTAGACAAGCGGTTCAAATTGTACGAGAAGTTGAACCGAGGGGAGAGGGAGAGCGTATCCACAACGGCTTCGGCTCCTCCCACACTCTGAGTCTGATTGTACCAGTCAGCCCGTATCCCAAGATTTGCCGTGAGTTTGCGCGAAACTTTCCACGTATCCTGAATATAACCCGCACGGTAAAAACCAGAGCGGCGCACCTGTAAAACCGGAGAGACGCTCGAATTGGGGTTATAAATGGAGTTGCCATTCACATCCAATACTGGGTTGCCCACTGCATCCGTTTTTATGCTTCCGCTAGGGGCGAGGTTGGGAGCCAAGCTCGCAAGGGCATTCAGAGCGAGTTGACTAGAGGGCACAATTTGATACAACTCGTTACCGCTCTGGCTATCCGCAAGAAAGCCGGTCTTGAACTCGTGCGCCCCGCGCCGATAGCCGACACTCCCCGTCAGTTGAACGTGGTGAATGTTGCGGGTGGAGGTTGGGCTGTACTCTATCGAACTGTCGACGGGTAGATGGAGTAGGTCAGCAGTGGGGTTGTTGTTGTGCAGATCCTGCCCCGCGTGAAGGAGGGTGAACGCCAACAGCCCTGTAGTGGAAGGCGCAATCTCGCGCTTCCACGAGAACGTGGCAAATTCGCTGACCTCTCGTGCCGTGATATCCATACCTGCACTTTGTTGTGAACTAAGTGCTATCTTCTCTGAGCCAAATCCGCCCGGATTCGCCATAGCACCCTCTGGAATAGAGCCGTCGGCATTACGGATCCCAAGAAAACCGTACCCTTGCCCCGCCGTTGTGTAGAAGGAGGGTAGCCCTGTGCGGTTATTAATCTGGTAGGAGTTTGGATTGCGGCTCATAGTAAGGGTTAGCAAGTCGTGCTGGCTGGGCGCAAAGCGTACCTTGAAAAACTCGTTGATACTTGCCCCCTCGTTATGCGCGGTCTGTACATCGGGTTGCTGGGGCTCTAGGTAGTTACGAGTACGGTTCGCACCAATATCCAGCACATAACTACCCTTATCACCAATGGGTCCCACCGCTGTAAAGTCGCCGTTAGTGGTGTCATAACTACCAAAAACCATACCCAAATCGGCATGAAAATGGCGTGTGCTGGGTAGGGTAGAGATGTTAAGAATGGCGGCAACTTGCCCCCCAAACTCTGCTGGAAAGCCACCTGTCAAGAACTCCAATCGCTCGATGGTAGAAGGAACAATGATAGAGCCTTGCCTACCGGAAAGCGTGTCCGGTAGGGGGATACCATCCACTACATAGGAGATGTCGGCGTGTTCTCCCCGAACGTGTTGTTGACCGGCAGAGTCGGAGGCGACTCCACCTTGCTCTTTAATAATCGACGCAACACTACCGCCTGCAGCTCCCGCTAGCTTCTCTATTTTGGTACGGTCTACAGTAGTACCGGGTGAAACCGAGTTCGTACGCTTCGAAATTAGGCGGGCTGTCACCTTAATGTAGATATCTTTGATGGGAGGTTGCTCTTGCCCTATCAATATAACACTCTGACCAAGTGTCACCTCTACTTGACGAACGGGTTGTCCAAACGCCTCCACCTCAGAAATGGCACGCCAATGTGTCACATCAAACACGGGGGTCGGAGTAGGCAGCAGGCGATTGGTTAGGAGTGTATAGGTTTTGCGCCCACTCTGTAGGTCTTGAACAGTAACCTCTGCGCCACGTATTAGGAGGTGAGAATGGGCTTCCCGAACAACAAACTGTATCTGCTGAAGCTCACCTGCCTTGGCTGGAGCAGTTCGCGCTAACAAAAACGTGCATAGTATGAGAGCGCAGAGCGAATTGGGTATCCTGTTTAGTAGCTTTACCATTAGTTCACCTGAAATTCGATATGTAGGCGCACACGACTCTCAATGGGCAACCCATCCCTAGTCGCTGGTTTGAACTTCCATTTTCGCGCCGCCTGAGTCCCCCGGCGGTCTAAGGCATCCAATCCCGTAGACTGTACAATTTTCACGCCTTTAACTATACCTTCCGAAGAGACTACACACTCTGTGATGAGTGTTTTGTCGAGTGCTTCTGAGCGAAGCTCGTCTGGAATTTCCAGAGCAGGTTGCTCTCCTATCGCAACGGCTTCTGTAAAAACCTGCTCTTTTGGAGGTGTTGCTACAGGTACTGCCGCTACGGGTTTGGGCGGTGCTACGTTGGGTTGGACGGGCTTGACCTCGACAGGAGTTATAGGCTTAGGCTCGCCTACCGGCACGGGTTTTACAGTAGCTTGAACGGAAGGAGCCTCTCCGCCGCCTACCTTAGCCCCATTGACAGGAAGTGCCCCCTGTTGCCCTGCGCCCTGTACTACGGTAGCATCTCCTCCCTCACCCTCCCCCCCTTGTGCAACAGCAACATGAGGGGAGTTTGAGGCGATTTTGATGGCTCCCCTGTTTTGCCGCGGTGCAGAGGCACTACTTTTCTTTGCAACAGACTTCACCGCAACCTTCTTCTGTTTAGCCTCTGGCTTAGGCATCTCTCTATCGGGAGGCGCAGTCAATACGACCATCTGCACCTGAGCCAACGATTTTTGAATGGACTTAAATGCGTTGAAGTGCGCCAAAATTGGCAGAGCTACGATATGTATAGCCACGGAGATAGTGATAATTCGCTTCAAAAGCGGATTCTTCTGTCTTCTGCGTCTCATTTTTTCCTCTACTCCTTTTCGGTCGCAATAGCAAAGCGTGTAACACCTGCTTTTCGCGCTTCGTCCATAGCAGAGACAACGCTCCCGTGTAGAACCAGCTTATCTGCATTGATAATTACGAGGTCTTTTTCTCCCACCTTCAACTTTTGCAGTTCGGCTTTCAAGGTTGTAATGG
>JAPLCR010000212.1 GCA_026392135.1 Armatimonadota bacterium | reverse complement strand
TGGCGCTGTCGGGCGTGCTCTATGGCGCTTACGGCGCGCGCGCCTATGCGGCGATGGCGCTAGCGGCGGTCGCTGGCGGCATTTGCGCCGCCGTAGCGCAACGGGCGAGCCGCGTAACGCCGCTCTAAGCGTGCATTGACCTGCCGCGTCGGCTCGCCGCAACCGGCGACGATGCCCTGCATGTCGCGTCCTTGCATGTAGATCATCTTGCGCGACAGCCCGCCGTGCTTGCTGATCCAGCGCTTCACCGCGGCCGGCTAGATATTCCACAACGCGGCGGTGCCCATCGGACTGGTTACCGGACGGCCGTCTTCATCCGGCATCCAGGCGGCGTGAAAACCGAAGCGGGCGCGCGGCGTCGCGCAGATTCTATTCTTGGGGATCAACCCGAGCACCAGTGTGCAGGCCGACAGGCAATTGCCGTCCACCACGATATTTTCGCCGGAGGAGCGCATCACGGCGAAGATACGCAGATAGTGTCCGATCTGGCCGCCGCGATCCTCGGCGATACGCATCGTGGCTTGGGCCGACGTCGTCGCTGACGCCATCGCCGTCACCAGGAGTGCAGCTGCGAGCAGCAGGCCCCGAATTCGCATTCCGCCAACCCCCAATCGCCGTTGCCAACCGGCACGGCAGCCCCCGCCGACTCAAAGTCTAGCCCCTTTGGCGGGGCGCCGGAAAGGATTGGTTAACCAAAAGGATTGGATAAAATTTATAGGTATTTCAATATGTTATGTAAAAAGACAGTGTGTGCGAAAGTTCCATCTCGATGGATCAGCCCCGACGATATTGTAGTTCCCGTACCCACGCTAGGCTAAGTAATGGTTTGGACACGCGAATCTGGCGTGCTAAAACGGCACCGCCCCTCGTTCCGCGCGGGTGCTTGGAAACGAGGGGCGGGTTCTGAGTCCACCAAACAATCGGTGGTCGGAAATTCCCCCGGCAGTCCCCTGAACGATTGGGGTACCGAGGTGTGCTGCACTTCTCCCCAGGCAAGTCGGTCCACGGCCGACCGCCTGGGGCTCCCCTCCCAAGACCCGCTAGCAGGCCTTAGGAAGCTCTTAGGAGCTAAGACGCCGAGTTCATGGCGTCGCTCCGTAACGCTTTTTCCGGCACGTCTGTGCTTCGGAGGTCACTTGGTAGCTTGCTTTGGTTCGCAGCCTTTCGCCACCAACGCCGAAACTCGCCGGCAATCCAAGGCAACCCCGTCTTATTGTTCACGATCACCGCGACACGGTTAGGTCGTTGCCCTCCACTGCGATGAATTTCAGCCGCAAGTTCACGATGCACTCGCGGATATTTCGTTAGCGGAATCTCCACCGTTTTCCCGCTCATCGACAGCTTGTGACGAAGGACGTAGTTTTCGTCGATGTCGGCCCATTTGATGCCACGAATCCATTTGAGCTTGCGAAATAGGACAGTCGAAAAAGCGTCCTTCTCACTTTGCGGCACCCATTCTCCGATTACATCGAGTTGACTCAGTTCGGTTTCAAACATCAAAGCCTGCGCGAGACCGAGGGATGGACGGCCCAGTTTTTCAGCCGCGACACAGATCAAATCAACCTGATCGCCAGTTAAGGTATGAGTTCTCGTTGATACAGACTCATAAAGCTCCATATTTTTTAAGAGGAAAGAGAGTCTCGCACATTCAGCGTCGCCCACAGTTGCTCCGAAACTTGCCACTAATCTCAGCATGCCTAGGCTCTGATTAGATACCGGCACTCTCTTACTTCCGTGAGAGGTCCAGTCGTTGTAGTGGCCGCTAACCTTCGCCGAATCTAATTCGGTAATCTTTTCTTGCCCAATTTCCTTCGATAGGAATTTGAAGTGCGTTTCATAACTTATCCGGGTCGCGTGGCGCAGGTTGATATAGGGGGCAGTCGTTCGATACCATTTGATGAGTTCGTCTACAGTTGATGTTTTGCCGTCGAGTAAGATGGCCTCGCCCCCGGATGGCTGTTTTTTCTCCTTGTTAGGAGTAACGCTCCCGGCCCGAGTAGAGCGCCCAGCAAATTTTTCATCTACTTCCGCAACATTTTCTGGATCTCCAAGAGCCGCGCGAATCTGTCTACTGAGCAAGTCCATAATTTCTAGCTCGCCGCGCAAAAACGCCTGTCCCTTGGGCGTTTTGCCGAGCTGAATGAAATCATTCAGCGACATTTCCTTGAGTTGTTTCGTAGCCATTTGAACGAGCTCTATCATGTTCGTATATGCGTGCCTAGTGGAGAGCTGTTTTCGCATATGAACAGTACCCGCGCGAATGGCCTTAAGCGATTGTTTTATTTATATTTTTCCAATTTTCGAACCAATAACCGACCATACAACAATTCGCGCCGAAGTTGCGCGCTGATGGGGCGATTCGCGACTCGATAAAGTCAATAAATCAAAGAGTTGCGTGGGTACGGGAACTACAATATCGCCTCAACCCCACAAAGCCGGCGCGGGCGGATAGATCAGGCTGCCGTCGTAGCGCAGGCCGGGCACGCGATCTTTGGCCAGCAGCAGCGGCCCGTCGAGATCGGCAAAGCGGGCGGTCTGGGCCAGCAGCATGGCCGGCGCCATCGACATCGAGGTCGCCACCATGCAGCCGGCAAAAATCGCGTAGCCCCGGGCCGTCGCCGCGTCCGCCATCGCCAGCGCCTCGGTCAGGCCGCCGGTCTTGTCGAGCTTGATATTGACCGCGTC
>JAPLCR010000374.1 GCA_026392135.1 Armatimonadota bacterium | reverse complement strand
TACACAAACTCGTTTGTACAGAGTAAAAGGTGAGTATACTCCCGCCAAGTAATCACATCGGAAGAGCTGAGGAACTCCTCTCCTAAACCGATCTCCATCTGGGTTGCGTCACGCCCAAAGAGGTATTGGTAGAGCCGCTGGATTCGTTTTACAGTAGACTCCGCTTTCGATTCGCGTTGTAGGCGTTCCGCGATAAGCCCTGACTGAACTCGAACAAAGTCGTTATTAAGCAGAAAAAGGGCTTGTGGGGCGACAGTGGAGACGTTGCGCTTTTCGATAATGGTGGTCGGGTCGGCTCCATCGAATATCGGGCAAAAGCCGCCTTTATCGGAACGCGCTATCAGCAGATAGACGGTTCTACGACGCGAAAGGGCTTCGCTATCCCCTACGCCGCCCATTCTTGTATTTAGGCTGCCCGTCAGAAAGAGAAGGCTGTCTCGCACCGCTTCGGCTTCTAGCCTTCGCCGCGCCATTCTGCTCAAGAGGCGATTGTCTGCGTCTTTGAGTTTCGCCGCGCTGGATACTTGGCTTGACTGCTGGTAGGCGTTCGAGAGCAGTATCAGCTTGTGCAGCTTTTTGATAGACCAGCCTGTGCGAATAAACTCGGTAGCGAGCCAATCGAGCAGTTCGGGGTGGGTGGGCAGTTCGCCGAGCAGTCCGAAGTTGTTCACGGTTCGCACGATTCCTTCACCGAAATGCCCCTGCCATACGCGATTAACAAACACCCTCGCGGTCAGCGGATGCTTGGGCGATGTCAGCCACTGTGCAAGTTGGAGCCGCCCGCTTCCTTGCGTGATGGGCGGCTGATTTTCACCCGCTAAAACTGTAGGGAAGCGGCGCGGAACCACCTCTCCCGGCTGTTGATAGTTCCCGCGCTTATAAATCGCCGCGTCCTGAAATCCCGCGTAGGGGGAGAGGGGACAGCCGCCCTCCTGCGCCCCGTTCGCGTATTGGATGGGGGGCGGGGGCGCTTTCTCCAACGCCTCAATCTGCGCGTAAGCCTGTGCGAGCGCCTGTTGCGCGGGGGCGGCGAGGTGTTTCCAGTCGGTGCTATCGGTTATCCAGAAGGGGGTCGCGTCGTTGTCGTGCGAGAGGGCGGCTTGAACCTCCGCGCTCGCCTCTCTGCGCTCCTGATTTCCTTGCGGCGTGTTCGGCTCTTGAAACGCCGCCTCCCAACGCCGTAGCGCCACCTGTAAACTCTTGCCTGTCTCCTGCTCTCGTCTGCCTTTCGTCTCCGCGTGATACGACCATACGTCAGGATTCCCCTGCCCGTCGGCGTGAGGGTTGCCTTTGCCGTCGAGTAGAAACGTCGCGCCCGTGTCTTGAAGCAGGTTCCACGCCTGTTTGCCGTCTCTTTCCGCAATAGTGAGGTCTAGCAGAAGGGTCTGGTGGCGGCTATCGGCGTTCGGGAAGACCTTGATTTGAAGAGTATCGCCCTTATGCACCGCGATAGAGGAGAGTCCTCCCGCGCCTACCCCTGTTCTGAATGGGGTCTCATCGTGGGCGTTGGTCGTGCCTCGCGTGAGTACCTGCTCTCCTGCGGGAGTGCGCCGCGTGATGTTCCAACGTGTGACGCTTGCATCCTGACTATCTACCGCCTGTAGCCCGCCGTTCACCTGCACGTAGCCCTCTATCGGGCTTCGCCATGCGATAACGACGCCGTGCTGACCGGGACTTACGCCGAAGGTTAGGGAGGGGTAGGTCGCGGTTCCGAGCGTGCGGGGAGCCATGTTTCCGTTGAGGGTGAGCGCAGGACTGCCCTCCGACTCGTTCGTCCATGCGTAGATACTGGCGTAGCCGTCCACGTACTTGACGGGCGCTTTGAGGAGCGGGTAGTTCCCTTCAGAGAGGTATGTCTGCCAGTTGCGGAAGGCGTAGGGGAGTAGCCCGCGCTCTTTCGCGAACTCGTCGGAGGTCTGTTTTGCGGCGTTCGCGGGTCGGCGGCTATACTCCCAGAGAGCGAGGAGATATCGCGCCGTTTCGCCCGCTTGCTGGTTCGCGAACTGCGCTAACGGCTCCTGCTGCACGCGCTCAAACCTTTTCCGCGCCTCCTTCAACTGATTGAAGTACGCCTCCCTCGCCTTGCGCTCTTCCTGCGTGATGAGGGGGATACGCAGGGGAGTCTCCACCGCGTCGTTGGGCGAGGGGCGAGGGAGAACGTGACTGCTGAGGAAGATCCCCGCCAGCCCGTAGTAGTCCCGCGTAGTGATGGGGTCGAACTTGTGGTCGTGGCAACGGGCGCACGCGATGGTCAAGCCCATGAAGCCTCTACTCACCACGTCTATCTGGTCGTCCGCGATGTCGGTGAGCATCTTCACCTTGTCCGCGTCGCCGTTGCTCCAGTGCCCTACCGCGAGTAGTCCCGTCGCGATGGTTCCTTCGATGTTGGAGTCGCCAATTTTAGGGGCGGGGAGCGTGTCTCCTGCGATTTGATATATAACAAATTTGTTATATGTTAAGTCGCTATTAAAAGCGCGAATCACCCAGTCGCGGTACTTCCACATTTCGTTGAAGTCGCGAATCGTGCCCGTGTCGCGCCTGTCCAGCGAGTCGGCGTACCGCGCCACATCGAGCCAGCGTCTGCCCCAACGTTCCCCGTAGCGCGGCGACGCGAGGAGGCGGTCTATCACGGTTTCGTAGGCGTTCGGCGAACTGTCCTTGAGAAAAGCGTCCTGCTCTTCGGGGGTTGGGGGCAGTCCCGTCAGGTCGAACGTGACACGGCGTAGCAGAGTTGGTTTGTCGGCGGGAGGCGCGGGGGCGAGTCCGTTCGCCTCCAACTTCGCGAGAATGAAAGCGTCTATCGGGTTCTTGACCCATGCGGCGTTTTTGACTTTGGGGAGGGTGGGCGTTTTGGGGGGCTGAAACGCCCAATTTTTGACGGGAGGCGCAAGGGCGAGGCAGAGCGTGGCTCCGAGCAGGGTGGCGAGCCCTGCAAGCCCAGTTCCTATGTAGTATTTCAGGCTTGCAGTCACCGAATTTCGCTCCCTATCTCCTCACGCTTTTTTATATTCTCCTGGTACTGTGAAGAGCGGCTTGCAGTAGAAGAGGGTTGCATTACTGCCCACGGGCTTTT
>JAPLCR010000401.1 GCA_026392135.1 Armatimonadota bacterium | reverse complement strand
CGCAGAAGGTAGACCGTGCCGATAAGGCTCTGCTGACGATCAAATACCTGTCCACAAGTGACCTCAAAGGTGCTTTCGAGGGAGTGGGAGTGCCAGATGGGAGAGTGCAGATACGCCTCACGCACCTCTGCAAAGTGTTTTTGGAACTTCTGAGACTTGAGCATAACCTCTCGCGGAGAGGACTCAAGCCGTTCGGCGAGGGCTTTGTTGACTCGAAGAAGTCTCCCCTCTCTATCGTAGATAAACAGGAGGTCGCGCATCGAATCGAAGGTCGCTTCCCACTGTTGCTTACCGCGTTCGAGGTCTGCAAACAGGCTTTCGCGATGTAGCCCGTAAAGTAGTGGTGCTACCGCGGAGATAGAGGCGAAGAGCGTTCTCAGTTGCTCCTCCTCTGGCGCACTCTTCCAACGGATAATCAGGTGACCAAAGCACTGTGAACGGGCAATAATCGGTATAAGGGTGAGCGGATACTCTGACTGGGCAAGGTGGAAAGTTTGCGGCTCTGCTTGAGGCAGATACTGAAGGCGGGAAATTTCAATAGGAAGTAGGAGAGGTAGGATCGATTCCGTCTTGATATGTACCTCTCTACCATCGCGTTGAAGGCACGCAATCATGCGCGGAGGCGTAGATAGTTCGCCTTTGAGAGTAATCCATACCGAACGAACGCCTTCACAAGGCGCAAGATAGCACTCAAGCAGAGTATATGAGAACTCCGCGAGAGAGCTAGCTGCAAGTAGTTTGGTAGGTAGAACAGTCTGTTGCATAGAGTTGCGGCTTCCGCATATAATGCAGGGTCGATAGTACAGTTGCAGGATTATCGGCGCAAGAGCGAACAAACTAAATACTGGTTGACTCAAAAACCGGAGGATTTACACTCAGGAGGATCGGGGTTCCACAAGGAGATTCGATAAAAGAACGAAACTTAGTATTCGCCTAATTCGTATCAGCACTGACTCTCTAAAATTATAATGAGGAAGACTATTTTCGCCAACGGAGGAGTGAGTAACCACAATGCACACGACTGATTCAACAGACCCCGCCGAAGCTAAACGTAAAGCGCATAAGGCTCAGCAAGCCGTCACCTATTCCAACTTACAAACCCTTCTGGAAGAGGGCGAAAACTTGATGGGGTTTACGCGAGGCAAAATCGCCGGCGGAGTACAGGGCAAACTGTTTATGGGACTAGAGTCCTTCTTTGTACCGGATGTGAATATCGGATTAACAGACAAAAGGGTTATTTTTCAACACCTTGGGCGGGAGAGCGATAAGCCTAGCAGAGTTGCACCGCACAGCTTCCCTCTTAGCGAGATAATCAATATCCAGTACCTTGAAGCGGATGCTTTCCACGAGTCCAACGAACTAGGGCGGCTCGTGATACAGCTTGTTGAGGAGCAGAGTTGCCGAATGCGCCTCTATGGGCAAGGCAACTGCGATAGCTCTCGTGAACTGGTAGAGGTGTTCAACTCGCTCACTTCAGGGCGGCATAGCTCGTCTGCTTCACCTGTGCAGAATACCTGTGCAGAGTGCAAAAGCATACTCGATCATCCTGCCAAGTTCTGCCCCTACTGCGGGGTGGTGCTTCCTGTTGCAGAAGCCCCCGCACCAAGTGAAGAGTCTGCGGCGGAAACAGCCGTAGAGGCAGAGAGTGTTGTAGAGGTGTCGGTTGAGATTGCGGCAGAGGCGGCAGAGGCAGTGGTAGAAACCGCTGTTGAAGCCATCGTAGATGCCGTATTGGAGCCTATTACGGAGGCGGAGGTAGAGCCTGTTGAGATGGTAGACCATGTACTGGTAGATGCTACAGAGCCTTTGAAAGAGACTCCGTTAGAGCCTGTTGGAACCTCCGACACTCCCTCCCCTTCCGATGAGATTAAGAGTTGGGACTCATATGCCCAGAAAGTGATGCACGATAAGAACACGTTGAACGTGGAAGGAGAGAAGGCGTAATGAACAACGAAGCGACAAACTCGCAGAGGCTCTATTTTCCGGGTATTGCTAGTTCCGCCTTTGAACACCCGCTAGACCGCGCCGCACTGGAAGCGTTGCGCCGCACACCGGGCTTTGACCGTATGCTGAAGATGCTTTCGGAGTGGGGTATGGAGCGGTATCTCCGCGCCGCCTATACGGGTGATGCCATCCGAGTCTCGCCGCGCCAGTGTTCACGCCTCTACAAAGATTTGCGGGAGGCTTGCGCTGTTTTAGATGTTGCGGAACCGGAGTTCTACCTGATGCAGAACCCCCACCCCGCCGTCTATTTCTTTGGTATGCAGAGACACACCATTGTTCTGACTACCTCACTGGTGGATCTAATGTCGGATGAGGAGCGCCTTGCTCTCATCGGGCGCGAACTTGGGCACATCAAGGCGGAGCATATGCTCTACCGCACAATGGCGATTCTGCTTGCAGAGGTACTCTCGAATGCCTCGAAAAGCGTGCTACTGCCGGGAGCGATTTTGACGGAAGTGGTTCTGTATGCCCTGTTCGTCTGGTTCCGCAGGTCGGAACTGACGGCAGACCGCGCCGGGCTGCTGGTAAGCCAAGATGTGGATGTGAACATCAAAAGCCTACTCAAACTGGTGGCAGGCTCGCAAAAACTAGCGGATGACCTTGATAACGACGAGTTCATTAAGCAAGCCGACGTTCTCGATGACATGGAAGAAGACCTCATCAGCCTCTACTTCAAGTTCTCACTGGTACGCTGGCAGACTCACCCCTTCCCTGCCTACCGTGCCCGTGAAATCAAAGAGTGGTCGCAAAGTGAGAACTACCTGCGCCTTCTACGCGGAGACTACCCCCGTGAGAACACCGAAGCGGGTAAGCGCGTCTGTACCTCCTGCGGTGCGGTGGTATCGAACGTGACCTTCCGTTTCTGCCCAGAATGCGGTACCCCCATGGAGCCGATTATCGTTACAGGCGGTATCGGAAGGAACTAGAGACTCACATAGGAGCCAGTTGCAAAAGTCGGCGTTTTTAATACTTGCTGCTATGGAATAGTAGCAAGTAGAGTTCAAACGGACTTTTGCAACTGGCTCACTCTATTAGTCGGGCAGCATGGTATGAGAACGACATATCTCGGCTTACTGGAAGTCGCTATAGAGTGGAGAACAAGCTTGATGCAAAGACGACAGTGGCTCGAAATAGAAGACCAATCCTGGTGTCCCGCCTTCCTGCGGGATGGCATGACCGACTATCTTCAGCACGTAGTGACGGTTATGAAGCCTTACAAGTGCATTGCTCCGAGGCTTCAGCAGAGTATTTCTGCCGCCAAAGCGGAGTGCGTGGTCGATCTGGGGTCGGGCGGAGGCGGTCCCTGGCTTTCTCTGTATCGAACCCTGATGGAACGAAGCGAAGAGAAGATACCGGTGCTTCTCACAGATCGCTTCCCGAATGAGAAGGCGGCGCGAAAAATCGAGGATGCCGCCTTAGAGATACGCTATGCTCGCATCCCTGTGGATGCCACGCGTGTACCGGAGAGCCTCACGGGCTTCAGGACGATGTTCTCTTCCTTTCACCATTTCCCTCCTTCACAGGCACAGGCGATTCTAGAAGATGCCGTTCGCCAACGACAGGGAATTGGTATCTTTGAACTGACCTCCCGCCAGCCGGCACAGGTGCTGTCGATGATTCTGGTTCCTCTATTCGTGTTGCTTATAACGCCTTTCATCCGCCCACTTCGACTGTCGCGCCTCGTATTCACCTACCTTCTTCCTCTGATTCCAGTTGCCGCCACATTCGATGGGATCGTCTCCTGCCTGAGAACCTATACGCCTGATGAGCTCCGAGAGATGACCCTGAGCCTAGAGGGAAGTGATTATCAGTGGCAGATAGGTCAGGAGAAACTGCTCAAAGGTCCCGGAGCAGTCACCTATTTGATCGGCTACCCGATGCCATAGCTAGCCCCTCCTATTCAAGGTTATTTTGAGATTGGAAGCGGCAGAATAGCCCCCAGAACAGAAAGAGAGTGAAAGCCTCCACCTGCCACCTGCGTCACGCCTGTAAGCCCAGAGACCTGAACGGGCTTGTTCCTATTCGTAGTGGTTCCGTCTCCGAGTTGCCCCTGGTAGTTACCTCCCCACGCATAGGCTTTACCGCCCTGCGCCAGAGCGGTTGAGCGCGTTCCTGCAAGAAGGCTTATTAGCATTAAGCAGAGAAGGAGGCTCCGCAAAATGCGGTAGCCAGAGTGATACAAAGTAGTTTTCAGCATAGCGTTGTGTCCTTTTTCAAAGCGTAGCGTAGCGCAGTTTTCGCACTGATTTCGGAGAGTATACCAAACAGAGCGTTAGCCAAGCGTTATTGAGCGTTAGCAAAGCGTTATATTGGGATTTTTTACAAAAAAAAGGGAGCCTTTTTGGTATTTCGGGGGATTTTTGGCAAAATTCAGGCTAGGCGGATAGGTGGAACGCGGAAGGCTTACCACGCTGACCCAGCCACCCCCTCTAAATCTCCCCCTTCACAAAGCTCACTGGGGTATGTATGGCTTCTGTACCTAAAAATATGTATCGCAATACAGAACTGCTTATAGGTCAAGCCTTTCTCCCGAATCGGG
>JAPLCR010000020.1:5957-6615 GCA_026392135.1 Armatimonadota bacterium | reverse complement strand
CGTGCTCGGTAAGTTCGGGGCGGTGGTACTGGTATGCATCGTAAGCAGTATTCTCTCCATTGTCGGGCTGGTCATTCCCTTTAAGAGTGGATTACAGACGTTCGATTGGATAGCAAAGGGTGGGCTGACCCTCGATCCTATGGCAATGGTCGCGGTTATTGTTGTCCTGCTGCCACTATCCGTTCTTTTTGCAGGGGTCTTACTCACTCTCTCGACCTTCGCCAAGAACCAGAAAGAGGCGCAGACCTATCTCGGAACCCTCTTTCCAATCGTAATGATCCCCGCGATGTTCTCCATGTTCATGGGTGGGAAAGTGGCTCTGACAATGGCTCTTGTGCCTATCCTTAATGCCTCACTTATCATCAAGCAGGCACTGAACGGAAACTATAACTGGGCGTTTATTGGATTAGCATTTGTTGCTTCTGTGGCGTATGCGGGGGTAGCCCTCGCCTTCGCGACGCGAATGTTCCAGAAAGAGTCTGTCTTGATTAAGACCTGATGTGTAGCTATTCACCCTACGCATTCAGATAGAAGTTTCCTGTTTTATGCCAATTTCCCAAACGGGAAAATGGCTGTTTTCAGGAAACTTCTAATGACCGCTAAGGGCTTACTATAATTCAGGGTAACGCTCTGGCGCAAGCAACCTATTAGGGCTTTG
>JAPLCR010000020.1:5065-5905 GCA_026392135.1 Armatimonadota bacterium | reverse complement strand
CTCTCCCATAGAGTTTGTGGCGAGTACCCCAAACTCTTTACCAGCACGAACGACGTATACATCGCCCTCCTCGCTGGTGTAGTAGAGTTTACCGTTTGCTGCAACCGCGGATGCGGTAAAGCCCGTTCGCCCTACTCCAAGTCTCACGCTATACACCTCATCCCCTGATTCTGCTTCGTAGCAGGTGAGCGCACCATTATCGCGGCAGACATAGAGGTAGTCGCCGTAGACAAGAGGTGTCTGCATATAAGCTCCACCTCGTCGCACACTCCATGCAATGTGCTGATTTGCGGTCGTCTCGCCCGTCGGGGTGATGTCGCCAATAGCGGAGGCTCGCACTGCGTAGATGGGAGCCATGGTGCCGTGTGCGTTGGTGATGAACAGTAGCTTCCCTGCGACAATGGGAGTGGGTACAGGTATGTCGCCTCCGCCCTTTAGTCGCCACACCTCTTTCCCTGTCTGAAAGTCGTAGCCTCCAATGTGCTTCCAGCCGTTCACTGCGATGTATGTGCGGTTATTGTCTGTATAGATAGCAGGGGTAGACCAGGTGGGAACATCTGCACGGGGGGTGCGCCAGATAGTCTTACCTGTTTGGGCATTGAGTGCTGTGAGGAATGAGTTCTTCTGAACGTCGCACTGTACAATGACGCGCCCATTGTAGAGGATGGGAGAGCTAGCAAAGCCCCACTGTGCTGTCTGAACCATGTAGTATCCCGCGTCAAGGATACCGAAATCTCTGTTCCAGAGAGGGGTGCCGCTTAGGTCAAAGGCGTATAGCCCTTCCGAGCCGAGCATGGTGACGAGGACTTTACCGTCAGTCGCCATGGTTGTGTTGGCGTG
>JAPLCR010000020.1:0-5031 GCA_026392135.1 Armatimonadota bacterium | reverse complement strand
GCCGCTGTACTTTGGGTTTGCCCTGACGGACGACACGCTCCCAAAGGATTTTGCCTGTATTTTTATTGAGGCAGTAGACTGTCCAGACATGAACGGAGTCGTCTTCTACCGGGTCTATATCGCCATAGAGACCGACTTTCAACTCATTCTTGCCCGAACCGCTCATCACACTGACGATGAAGAGCCGGTCTCCCCAAATGACTGGACTGCAGTGTGAGAGACCGGGAATAGCGGTTTTCCAAAGTACGTTTTGCGCGGGTTTGTTATCGGCGGTATCGGCGTTCCAGTGCAAGGGCGTTTTGAAGCCCTCAGCAATACCTTTTGCGCCTACACCTCGGAAAGAGGGCCAGTGTGTCTATATTGACAAGGGGGGCTTGAGAGGTGCTTTCTGCCCTAGGGCTGATACGGCACATAGCGAAGCTAAAACAGAGAGAACAAAAGTTCGGTGTAGCATAGAAACTCCGTACATTGCAGGATAGGTTTATTGTACCTGCCGTTAGGCGGTTTTCGTGCTTTGTGTGCCTACCTCTGTCCCTCTCCAGAAAGAGAAGACAATTCTAGAGAGTGAAGATGAAGAGCAATGCCCGTTTTTCGAGTATACTTCTTAGTGATAATACAGGTAAGCCGTTTACAACTTTGCAGTGACGCGAGACGTGGAAGGAGCAGGACATGACCGGTGGCTACAACAGTCTTACACCACGCCCAATCCCCCAAAAGCGGAAAGACGCTGGGTGGATTTGGGCACTTGTGGGCTGTGGGGGACTTGTGGTCATAGTTGTAATCGCACTTACCATAGCGTTCACCTCTTCTAAAAAGGGAGGTGTAGGCAAACTCTTTAACAGTATTATAGAGGCATCTACGGAGGGTGAACAGCTTATATCTGTTCGTGACAGTCTCAAGAAGTACCGTGTTGACCACAAGGGTGCCTATCCGAAAAGCCTTTCAGAACTCGTGCCGAACTACCTCTCTCAAGAGTACTCGGACTATCTGGCTGAGCATAAGGCGGTCTATCTGCCTCCCGCGCCGAACGCACCGCCCGATTTCGCCGTCATTACTATCTCCTCTGGTAGTTCAGAAGTACTAGGACAAAAACAGTTCTACTATGCAAAAGTATTAAAGAGCGACGAGGTTGTGATGGATCAGGTGACGCGTACGAACCTCGAAACTAAGAGATCTCGCTCATCCACCCCATCCGAAGAAGACAATTTTTAGATTCAAGGAACTAAACGACTGATGGCTCAGATTGCGCCCTTTGCGGGCATTTTCTATAGTGCTGATATGCCGCTAGAGCAGGTTATCGCACCCCCTTACGACGTACTCTCCCCTGTGCAGCAACAGGCTCTCTATGACCAGCACCCGCAAAATATTGTTCGATTAATGCTGAATAAAGAGACTAGTGAAGACACTCCAGACAATAACCGCTATACGCGTTCTGCGGAGTTTCTTCGCGAAGGCTTAGCGAGCGGTGCCTTCCGTTTGGACGATGCTCCCGCGCTTTACGAGTACATTCAGGTTTTTGAACACCCGCTTGACCCCACAGAGAGAGTCACCCGCCGCGCCCTTTTTGTAGCTCTCAAGTTGGAGCCGTATGAGAATGGCGTAGTGCTTCCTCACGAAGAGACACACCCCAAGGCGAAGGTAGACCGCCTGAACCTAATGCGGGCGACGAACGCAAACCCTGAGCCAATTTATGGTCTTTACGAAGATCCCACGTTGACTGTTGCACGGAGCCTTGAGGGGGCTCGACAGGGGCAGCAGCCGTTTCGTAAGGCAGTCTATTCTGGTGTTTTCGCGCCCGATGCAGAGCAACACCTTCTCTATCGCCATACCGATTCCTGTCTGTTAGGAGAGTTGGAGGCGTTCTTTGCGGAGCGACGTATCTGGATTGCGGATGGTCATCACCGTTATGAGACCGGGTTGAACTATCAAAAAGAGCGACGCGAACAAGAGAGTAACCCCGAAGGTCTCAAGCCTTACGACTTCTTACTTATAGGGCTGTCTGCGTTTGAAGACCCAGGGCTTGTTGTGCTTCCGACGCATCGCCTTGTGAAGAACGTCCCCGCCCAGAGAATCGAAGAGCTACCTTTACTTTTGGAGCGTTATTTTCACCTTGAGCTACTTTCACTGGATGCGGGGCGACTGTGGATTAAGAGTCAATCGGAGGGGGTAAAACGATTTCTTGTCGTGCTTCCGGGCAAATCCTACGCGCTTACCCTGCGTGATGGTAGCCTCATGGATACTGCTATGGCGGGGAGCCATTGCGAGGCGTGGAAACACCTTGATGTGACCATTTTACAGGCATTTGTACTTGATAGGACGCTCGACATATCTTGGCAGACTTTGGCACATACTCCCGATGTCGCCTATACCCGCGATGAAGACGAAGCAGTAGATAAAGTGCAGTCTGGCGAGTGGCAACTCTCCTGCATCTTGCAAAACCCTACAGTTACCGAAGTGCGCGATGTGGCTTCCGCTGGCGACAAAATGCCCCAGAAATCCACGTTCTTCTATCCAAAGTTGTGGAGTGGGCTTGTATTACGGAGTTTGTCGTAAGAGAGAGTGTCTGCTAAGAGGTGTTCGCAAAATAGCCCATGTCACTCTCTTCGCGTAAGAGAGTGACATGGGCTAAAAATAGGAACAGCGGGCGATCATTCGTTGTCATGTCCGCCCGAACTGCACCAAAACTACTCTTTTGGGGGCGTAGTAATAGGTGCTTTGATGACTTGAGGGCGCGACTCTATTTTTAGGGCTAGGTCTTTGGTCTCTTTACCGCGTCGTATCGTAAAGGTCACTCTGTCTCCTTTCCGAATCCGCAAGGAGGTTTGGCGAATAATAGAGGCATTGCGAACGGGCTTGCCGTCTATGCTTACCAGAATATCACCGGGGCGAATACCTGCTACCATCGCAGGAGATTCTGGGTAGACACCCACTACTCGCACGATCACCTCGGCATCTATAACACCGTTCCCCTTGTCTACTATTCGTGACACATCTTCTGGTGCAATTCCGAGCCAGCCGTGTGCTATTGGTGTTCCAAGGCGCAACTCTTCGATAATGGGCTTAATCTGGTTTATAGGGATAGCAAACCCTGCGCTCGTTACCGCTGGCTCTGAGTGCATCACTGCTAAGAAGCTATTAGCCTCAATCACTGAGTTCGGTATTTTAACAGGAGCCTCATGGGGCATAACGTTGAGCATATTTGAGTCGTTGATTCGGATGGCTTGGTTGTTCCATGCGTTGTTATCCATTGGAATCGCCGCCATCATTCCGATAACCTCGCCCTTCACGTTTACAAGAGGCGCACCGCTTGCGCCTGCACCAACTGTCCCTGCAATCTGAATGAGGCTAGGGTAGAATTGACGACCTGCATAGGTTCCTTCATTCCGAATGTTACCCACAAGCATTAGTGCAACAGAGTTGTTTTGCCCTGCCTGATTGCCCATAGATACCGCAAAATGCCCTGCTTTCACGCTACGAGAGTCGCCCATTCTTAGGCTTGGCAACATGGTAGTCGTAGTAATTTTTAGAAGCCCAATGTTCAGGTCTGCATTGCTTCCCACTACACGTGCTTTCAGGCGTGTTCCGTTATCCGTAACCACAATCGGTTGGCGTAAGGAGAGCGCGACATCCCCTGTCGTAACGATATAGCCATCGCCAATACTGAAACCGCTACCCGTTTTAGAGACAAATATCTTGACTTGCATCTCACTTTTATGCGGGCTTTGGGTAGCCTTCTGAAACACTGTCCCTACTATTGGTATATCGCTAAGTATAGGATAGCCTTCCCTTTTCAGGCTGTCACTACTCTCTTTTCCGCCTAACTGCTCTACAAAGAGGTCTTTTCGCAGCGTTTTCAGTCGCGTTGAAGACTGCTCTTTGTCCGTTTTGAGGTTATCCAGGCGTTGTAGGAGAAGGAGTTGGCGTTTAAGTAGCCCCTCTAACTCCTTCGTGTTCGCTTCTGTTTTAGCACGCGTTTTATACGCCTTTATCTGACTTTCAATCGCTGACCTCTGGCTATTCAGGTTGTTCCGCTCTGCGTCGAGTTTATACAGCAGTCCCCTCATATCGTTTAGAGGGTCATTATAGAAGAAGACATCCCCTCCCTGTAAAACCCCTTGTTCGTCTTGAATAGTGACTACCGCTCCACGCATCTTCTCCGTTAGGTCGGCAACCTCGGTCTGCATTTTCTCTAAGATGCCATCGGCTTTTGCGGTACCGCCGCTGAACAGCACCAAGCCTGTCAGCAACCCCGTCCATTTTCTAAAACACTTTACCATGCTTTCAACTCCTTTTCCTCGTAAGATGCGGGAACGATGCTGTAGCCCCCAGCAGGAACACTTCCCATTACAAAACTGCGAGGAGTCTGTTCTATGGGTACTTCGGCATCCAGTGCAAATTTTAACGAGTGTTCTCTCTTTGAATTGAGCTGCGCTAAGCTAGTGGAAGGAGGTTCAGTGCGTACTATCATCGGCTCAGATCTCTTATTGTCACGGTGCTTGGTCTCCATTTTTTCAAAGGCTGAGCGGACTCCGTACTGCTCCTTTGCCCTCTCTTTTGAAGGGATAGAGGGGCTTTTTGTAGGTGAGAGAGTGGGCTTGATACCTATCGCCTGTTTACCCGTCTTCTCTCCCCCTACAGTGGGTATCACTGCCATCTCTAAGTTGGGTATTGGCGGGCGTGCGATTGTCGTGGTCACGGTTTGTGGGCGCATATAGAGCATCACCGTGTACGCTCCAGCTAGAGTCGAGAACAGCCCAAACGTATAAATCCGCTTGGCATTTTTAGCAGGAGGTGCTACGTTGGGGAGTGCCTCTATCTGCTGGACTAGGTGTTGCCAGTTTGCTTGTGAAGGAGGTGGGGAGGCTTCTCGCAGAGCAGTAACGCTAGGTGTTATCTGCTGGTAAGCCTCCATCGCCTTAGTACAGGCGGGGCAACGTGCAAGGTGTTTTTGCACCTTTTTGTTTTGCTCGGCGGTTAGGCTCTGCGCCGTATAGCTCCACAGAAGGCTCTCGATTTGAAAACAACGATTTT